>CAYYIR010000014.1:0-17885 GCA_964471995.1 uncultured Nitrospina sp.
GAACAGAGTGTTTTGGGATCTTGCTTTCATTCTAGCGAAGCTATTGCTAAGGCACTTGAGGTTCTCACCGAAGAAGATTTTTATAAAACCGCGAATAAAAAAATCTTCATTACAATGCGGGAACAGTTTGAAGCTAACGAATCCATTGACGTTCTTGCTGTAGCGGATCTATTGCGAAAAAAGGATGAGTTGGACAATGTGGGAGGGCTTGAGTATTTAAGCCTTCTCGAAGATTATGTCCCCACCGCTACAGCTGTTAACCACCATGCAAAAATCCTTAGGGAAAAAAAGATTCTTCGGGATCTTATCCGAACCGCTACAGAAATAGTTTCCAGCAGCTATAGTGATAAGGATGATGTGGACACCCTTTTAGATAAAGCGGAACAATCCATATTTGAAATTTCTGATAAAAGGACTAAGGCCAGTTTTTTCAAAATCCCTGAAGTGATTAGGGAGAACGTTTCTAATTTGGAAAAGCTTTCCATGAAACCAGGTATGGTGACCGGTATTTCTTGTGGGTTCACCGACTTGGATAATTTAACCGCAGGTTTCCAACCCTCAGATTTAATTATTCTTGCTGCAAGGCCTAGTATGGGTAAAACCAGTTTTGCTTTGGATATTGCTCGATTTGTTTCTTTGCACGAAGGTATTCCCACCGCAATTTTTAGCTTGGAAATGTCTAGGCAACAATTAGGAGTGCGCTTGTTATGTTCTCAGGCGCGTGTCGATTCATCTAAAGTACGGACGGGATACCTGGCAAAAAGCGATTGGCCAAAAGTTCATGAGGCAGGAGCCAGACTTTCTGAGGCAAAAATGTTTATTGATGATAGTGCTGCCCTTTCTGTTCTTGATGTTAGAGCTAGAGCAAGACGTCTAGCTGCAGAGCAACCCCTTGGCTTAATCATTATTGATTATTTGCAGTTGATGCAAGGGCGTGGAAGCTCTGAAAGCAGACAGTTGGAGGTTTCAGATATTTCTCGTGGACTCAAAGCTTTGGCTAAAGAACTTAATGTACCAATTATCGCACTTTCTCAATTAAGTCGTGCTGTTGAAGGCAGAACGGATAAGCGTCCTCTTCTTTCAGATTTGAGGGAGTCGGGTTCTATAGAACAAGATGCTGATGTGGTTATGTTTATTTATCGTGATGTTGTATATAACCCAGAAACCGATGACCCGGGAAAAACCGAAATTTTGGTTCGTAAACAACGAAACGGTCCCATTGGTGATGTGCGATTACATTTTGAAAACCAGTTTACTCGCTTCTTTGATCGGGCCGAACGGAATGATGAACCACAAGAAAACTCTACTGACTTTGATAGTTTTTGATTTAATTTCTCCTTTACAAAAACGAGTGTTCTTATGGGTATAATGATCTTTTTTTTATTTTTAAGTGTAGTATCAAACCCATCTTCGCTTTCTGCTCAAATCCATCCCGGATATGAAAATTTTAATTTGTCTTCAAAGGATGAAGCAGAAGTGCTTTTTGCGAGAGGACGTTATGAAGAAGCTATAGAAAAACTTAAAACCGTGCTGAAGTCAGAAGAGGGAACGAGTTATTTATTCCGAACCATGTTAAAATCCTGGAAAGCACTGAGTAATTTAAATGGCGCAGAAAATTTTTTTCAAGATTATCAAGAATCCCATAAAGATTCGTCTCATATCTGGTATGCCTTGGGTTATTTAAACTATCTTCAGTCTTATTACCAAAAAGCTGAGATGCACTTTGAGAGGGCGGTCCAGTTAGATCCTCAAAATGGCCTAGCTTGGAATAACTGGGGAGCCATTGATTCAGAAAAAAAGGAGTATAAGGCTGCTATTGAAAAAGTTCAAAGAGCCATAAAAATTGATTCAGCCGAACCTATTTTTATTTGGAACCTACATAAAATTTATCAGGAAATGGGTGAGCCGAATCGTTTCAGACATGAATATAAAGGTTTATTGGAAAAAAATTCTAATAAGCTTGCCTGGGCTTATGGAAAAACTCTTGTTCGGGTTATCCGACAAAAGGCATTTGGTTACTATTCGAAAGGGGATTTAGATAGTGCAATTCTTGGCTTTGAAGATATGTTAAGGATTTATCAAGAAATAGAGGATATTAAAGGGCAGGTACCGGCTCTATTTAGTTTGGGGCTTCTTCAAGAAGAAAAAGGAAATGCACAAAAAGCCCAAGAGTATTTTGCTCGAGTGCTAGCAATAAATCCTAATCATATTCAAGCTCGAGATATGATAAAGAATGTACATTGATGTTTTGTTTGATTGTGAAATGAGAGACGAATTTGCGAATTAAACTAGGCAATCTAGATTGTGCTTCAAGAGGGCAAACTTGATTCAACTATTGACAAATAAGGGGTTTAAGAGCTACGATTAGCTTGTTTAGCGGTTTAGAATTCTAATTAAGGAGTGCAGGGTGCAAAAAGAAGATTATACGGTTGTTGTATTCTCTGGGGCGATGGCCTCACCAAAAAAGTTCCGTCTTCCTAAGAAGTTTGCCAAGGTTGGTTTTATAGTTCTTGTTACTTTTCTTGGTACTTCTTTTTATTTTGCGCAGCAATATATGAAGTTGCAGGAAAATGAGACGGAACTAGCGAAACTCCGTAAAGAATCTAAAATAAGGAAAATTCAGGTAGAAAAATTTTCCCATCAAGTTAAGAATTTTGAAACTGAGATGGCGAGGCTCGAACGTTTTGAGAAGAAACTACGAGTTATTACAGCCCTAGAAAACTCTCCAAAATCGATAGAAAAGAATTGGGGGTTAGGCGGTCCATTTGGATTGACAACAAGTAGTTTCAATACCTCAATGAGCCGTGGTGCTGCAAACATGGTTGACCGTTTATCCAATCGTCTGGGTCATTTGGATAAGCAAGCAAAAATTCAGAGCATCAGCTTTCAGGAGTTGGACAATTTTTTTAAAAATCAAAAGTCACTGCTTTCTTCAACCCCCTCAATTTGGCCTACTCGAGGTTGGGTGACATCTGGATTCGGATTCCGCAAATCGCCTTTCACCGGGTTACGTGAAAAGCATGAAGGCTGGGACATTGCTGCGCGTGCTGGTTCTAAAGTAAGGGCCACTGCTGACGGTGAAGTTGTGGTAGAAGGTAGAGAATATGGGTACGGTAACATGGTAGAAGTCGATCATGGATATGGTGTGATGACGCGATATGGACATAACTCCAAGCATTTGGTAAAAGTTGGAGATCGCGTGAAGCGTGGGCAGGTGATTGCTCTTGTTGGTAATACGGGAAGGAGTACGGGACCTCATGTGCATTATGAAGTTCTTTTGCATGGCGTTCCTGTCAGCCCTAAGAACTATATCCTTGAAGACTAATTCGATCCCGTTCTAGTCAATGGATTGAAATTTCCTTTTGGTAGATTTCCTCCCTCACTCGTTTTTTTCTTCATAATTTGAATGTTAAGAGCACTTGCTGTTTTTTTATGCAAGAATTTTTTTAATCCCATTTTATTAAAAATTTTCAGGTTTTAATTGCAATGGTATTTGGACTCATAAAAAAAATTGTTGGGACCCGAAATGATCGGGAAATAAAACGCATTCAAGCCAAGGTAGACTTGGTTAACGATTTAGAGAAGGAGATAAAACCTCTTTCGGATGAAGACTTGAAGGGCAAAACTCAGGAGTTCAAAGGTCGGATTTCTAAAGGGGAGACGCTAGATGACATTCTACCGGAAGTCTTTGCGGTGGTTAGAGAGGCAAGCTGGCGAACTTTGGAAATGCGGCATTTCGACTCTCAGTTAATTGGTGGGATTGTTTTGCATGAGGGAAAAATAGCAGAGATGAAAACTGGTGAAGGAAAAACCTTGATGGCAACCTTGCCGGTTTACCTTAATGCACTGGAAGGAAAGGGAGTCCATGTCGTTACTGTAAATGATTACTTGGCTACTCGCGATAGTGAATGGATGGGAACCATTTATAAATTTTTGGGGCTCTCTGTAGGCATGATTTATCACGATATACCAGAGGAAGAAAGAAAGGCCGCTTATGATTGTGATGTGCTCTACGGAACCAACAACGAATTTGGTTTTGATTACTTGCGAGATAACATGAAGTTCTCTAAAGAGCAAATGGTTCAAAGAGATTTAAACTTTGGAATTATTGATGAAGTTGACAATATTTTGATAGATGAAGCGAGAACGCCATTGATCATCTCTGGGCCTGCAGAAGAGTCCACTGACAAATATTACAAGGTAAATCAGTTGGTTCCAAATTTAAAGAAAGAAAAACACTATCAGGTTGATGAAAAAGCTCGTACGGCATCCCTTACCGAAGAAGGGATTAGCCAAATGGAAAAAGTATTAAATATTGATAATCTCTATGATCCTTCAAATATAGAAACTTTACATTGCCTGAATCAGGCAGTGAAAGCCCACGCTATTTTTAAAAACGAAGTAGACTATGTTGTCCGGGATGGCGAGGTAATCATCATCGATGAATTTACCGGACGCATGATGAATGGTAGGAGATATAGCGATGGCTTGCATCAAGCATTAGAAGCCAAAGAGGGGGTCAAAATAGAAAATGAAAATCAAACTTTGGCTAGTATCACCTTTCAAAATTATTTTCGCATGTACAAAAAACTTGCTGGAATGACCGGAACCGCAGATACAGAGGCGGAAGAGTTCATGTCGATTTATAAGCTAGAAGTAGTAGTAGTGCCTACAAACCGGCCGATGATTCGGGAGGACTGTCCGGATGTAATCTATAGAACCGAAAAAGAAAAGTTTGATGCTGTGATAGAAGAAGTTAGAGAGTTGAATGAAATTAGTAGGCCTGTTCTGGTGGGTACCATCTCGATTGAAAAATCAGAGCTTTTAAGTAAAAAATTAAAAAAGTGTGGAATTAAACACAATGTGCTAAATGCAAAACACCATGAACAGGAAGCGGAAATTATTTCTCAGGCGGGGCAGCCCTATGCTGTAACAATAGCTACTAATATGGCAGGTCGGGGAACCGATATTGTTCTAGGGGAAGGCATTCCTGAACTGGGTGGGCTTCATATTTTAGGGACCGAACGCCATGAGAGTAGGCGTATTGATAACCAGTTGCGAGGTCGATCAGGTAGGCAGGGTGATAAAGGTTCTTCCAGATTTTACCTTTGCCTGGAAGATGATTTGTTACGCATTTTTGGCTCAGAAAAAATTTCTCCTCTCATGGCAAAGTTGGGAATGGAAAATGGCCAGCCTATAGAACATACTATGGTTTCCAAGGCAGTCGCTAATGCTCAAAGAAAGGTAGAAGCCCATAATTTTGATATTCGAAAGCATGTTTTGGAATATGATGACGTGATGAATCGTCAAAGGGAAGTTTTGTATTCCTTGAGAAGAGAAATTATTGGAGGCGAAAACCCAAAAGAAACTCTCCTGGATATGGCTGATGAATTGGTGGATGATATTGTTTCCGAAATTGCCCATGAAAAAGTATACCCTGAAGAGTGGGATATCGAGTCTTTGAGCGATTTCCTTGAGCGTCAATTTGGGGTTCATATAGAAAAAATTAAGGATACCGAATTAGAGATACAAGGAAATAAAAGGCTTGAGTTAGAACACTGCAACCGGGAAATATTATATGAATCTGTTATACAGGTAGTATGTGAAGCTTACGAATTAAAAGAAAAAGGGATTGTAGAAGAATTGGAAATTGATCCCACTGCCATGAGGCATCAAGAGCGACTAATTATGCTACAAGTTCTGGATACCCTTTGGAAAGACCACTTATTAGGGATGGACCATTTAAAAGAAGGAATTGGTCTTCGCGGTTATGCTCAGAAAAACCCTCTGACAGAGTATAAAAAAGAAGGTTTTACTCTTTTCAGCGAGATGATGTTGAGGGTTAAAGAGGAAATCACAGAATATCTTTTTAAGGTTCAAATCCGCCGGGAAAATGAGTTTGACGACGAAGATTTAGTTAATCAGCCAAAGCAGATGGTCGAACATCGAGGAGATGTTGAGGGATCAGGTAAACCGGCAACGGTTCGTCGTGAAGAGGAGAAAGTTGGAAGAAACGAGCCTTGTCCTTGCGGAAGCGGTAAGAAATATAAAAAATGTCACGGAAGTTGAAAAAATACCTATAAGTTTTCAGCGGCTTCCTGACATTCGATACACAATGAAGTGAGAGGCATAATCTGTAATCGCTTTAGACTTATTTTCTTTTCACAGGATTCACATGCACCATAAGTCCCTTCGTTAATTCTAAACACGGCCTCTTCGATCAGTCTTAATTCATTGCGGTCACGGCTAGTAAGTTGAAAAACCATTTCCCGACCCTCTAGACTGGAGGCAAGATCAATTTCGTTACTAAAGGTTATATCTCCAATATCCCTTTCCAAGGATTTTGAAGACTGAATTAATTTTAGCAGCTCATTTCTTTTTCCCATCAACCTTTCTTTTATTTTCATGGTTTCGGGCCCAAGCTTTGGAAGGGCTTTAGATTTTTTTGGTTTTGTAACCTCTACTTTTTTGCTGGAAGCAGCTTTTTTCTTGGAAGCTACTTTTGAAGGTGGTTTCTTTGAAGCTTTTTTAACTTTTTTTGTGGGCGAGGATTTTTTTGTAGTTTTCTTTTTTACTAACTTCTTTTTGGCCTTAGGCGTACTGGTCTTTTTAGTTTTTTTTATAGTTTTCTTTTTAGCCGGCATTTTTTTCTTTGCTGCTTTTTTCTTGACGGGAGCTTTCTTTTTTGTGGCTTTACGGGAAACTTTCTTTTTAGCCGGCATTTTTTTCTTTGCTACCTTTTTCTTAACAGGAGCTTTCTTTTTCCCAGTTTTCTTTTTTACAGTTTTTTTCTTCGTCGCCATTATCGAACCTCCTCTTTATGGAACTTAAAGGCGAAGCCAATTGAAAAGAACCTCGAATTTCACCAGAAATGGTGAAAATTTGTAGAACTTTATCACCGGAAAATAAAAAGTACAAGCTTTTTATTTATATATAAGTGTTTGATTTTTTTGTTTCAAAATAATCTGATTTCTTAAATTGAAATCATGATGGTAGGAACCCCTATTAGGGTTATATTTCATAATCAACTACTACAGAAGAGGTGCATAAAGATTGCATAATTTTTACTACTGGTAAATGGTTCTCATGTTGAGCATAAATTTTTAGGCCTTCAGGATTATCAAACTGTGTAATGAGAACAATGTCATAACTTCTTTCTGATTCTAGAAAATCAGAGCCTATTTCGATGGTTTTTAAGGTTTCAATATTTCCCTCTAAGCTTTTAAGTGATTGCATAGCACGTTTCATATTTTCAGGGGTCTTTTGGGCTAGTTTAAACATAACAACATGTTTGATCATTAAATTTCTCCATGGGCAATTATAAATAATGAAATTCAGTATAATAGCGACTAAATTAGAAAGTGGCTGAATAGCTCTGTAATAATATAATGTTGTAAATTAAAAATACTAGTAGAAATTAATTATA
This sequence comes from uncultured Nitrospina sp., assembly GCA_964471995.1. GTDB lineage: Bacteria > Nitrospinota > Nitrospinia > Nitrospinales > VA-1 > UBA8687. Next base: position 7,427 of record CAYYIR010000014.1, read on the forward strand.
TGTCTTGGTGGATGGGTGCAGGGTTAGGTTTTTTACGTGGGGGTCCTTTCGGGGCAGTTGTTGGTGCTGCTGCCGAACATTTTCTTAGCAAAAAAATTCAAAATAAATTTCAAAAGAGTTTACCTGGTATTCAAAAGAAAGGCGATTATATAACATCTCTGGTGATTATTTTGACCCGTGTAGGTATGGTTGATGATGCTTTGACTCAAAAGCAAGTTAAGATTATCCATAGTTTTTTTCGTAAAAATTTAGATTTCGGAGCTACGGACTTTAAAGCAATTGAACCTTTAATCATCGAGGTTCAAAATAAAAAACCAGATTTAGATCGATTTATAGAGATGTATAAAAAATCTTGCCAAAATAATTACAACCTTTTGCTCATTGCCCTTTGCTATCAAATTTCTCTAATCGCAGATCACTTGGACGAGGAAACCGAAAACCTTATCAAGCAGTTAGTTCTTCTTTTAGGTCTTTCCTATGACCAACACAATGCAATTAGAAAAAAATATTCATTAGAAATAGTTAAAACACCTTATCATGTTTTAAAAATTTCCTCAGAAGCTACAAATGAAGAGGTAAAAAAAGCTTATCGAAATTTAATTAGGGAATATCATCCCGATCGAGTGGTTCATGAGGGCGAGGCAGCTGCTGAAGTCGCCCATTTAAAGTTTTTAGAAATTCAGCAAGCATATAAAGAACTGGAAAGTGTTCGAGGGTTTTAAACAGTCTCTTTATTATTTTCCAGGTCGTCTAGTTTTCTTACGATAAGTGATTGAATTTTTCTTTTGCTAGCATCTTTAACTGTTAAACGATAAAGGCCAGCCAATACCTGATCGCCCGGATGAGGAATTTTTTCTAGCCGATCTATTACTAAACCTGCAATGGTTTCGAAGTCTCCTCCGGGAAGATCCCAACCTAAAGTTTCGTTGAGGACACTTATTTCTGTATTGCCTTCAATTAGAAAACCGCCTTCAGCATAAGGTTTGTATAGTTCTTCGGGCTTGTCGTACTCATCCTCAATTTCCCCAACTATTTTTTCAAGAAGGTCTTCAATGGTAACAAGACCAATACAGCCGCCATATTCATCTACTACAAAAGCCATATGTAACCCGCCTTGCTGGAGTTCTTTCAATAAGTCATCGATTTTTTTATTAGGGGGGATGTAATGAGCAGGCCGAATTAACTCCGTAATGGGAGTGTTATCCATTTCTTGGTCTAATAAATCAAATGCATTTAGGATTCCAATCAAATTATGCATTCTTTCGTGGAAAACAGGTAGTCTGGAAAAACCTGATTCCTTTGCAATTTCATGGGCTTCTAGCATATTGGCCGTATCTTTAATAGCAGTCATTTGCACAAGAGGCACCATGCACTGTTCAGCAATTAGTTCGCCAAAGTTGAATATATTGTGAATAATTTTTTTTTCGGTAGTACCTAAGTCCACGGTTTGTGATTCCAGACTCAATACTTTTCGCAGTTGATCGCGGCTGAAAGTAAATGTCTTCTCTGTCACGCCTTCAGGTACGCGACTAGTTAAATGTTGTGAGGTATGAGAGAGCCATTTTATAATGGGTCCCAAACAATTGTGAAAAAGGTTTAAGGGGTAAATCATTACTGGCATCAAACTGTCAGCACGGTTTTGAAAAATTACCTTAGGAATGATTTCTCCGCCAAAAAAGACGAGGGGAAAAATAATTAGCATGGCTATCCATTCTCCAAAGTCTCCAAAATTTTCAACCATAAATGCGGTGGAAATAGCAGTGCTTGTAACCATTGCAAGGTTGGTTCCCAAGGATGTTGTGGTGAAAAGCTTTTCCGGATTGTCTAGAAGGTTTAAAATGGCTTGTGCTGACGAGTTTCCTTCTTCTGCTAGCTTTCTCATTTTAATCCGGTTAACAGAAACCATACCAATTTCAGAACCGGAAAAAAAAGCCTCCATAGCTATTGCTAGAAGTACCCAAAAGATTGTAGTTGTGGGATCCATTATGTTGTCGCTGTTTTGATTTGTTCCGATTCTTCGGAGACGGTGGAGCGTTTAAGTAAGGTCAAATGAAGCTTTAAGATCCTAGATCCTTTCATTTTTTCAACACGGAATTTGAAGTAATCCATAGTGGTTGATTCTCCTGATCTGGGAATTCTGCCAAATAACCCAAAAACCAAACCGCCAACCGTATCATAGTCGTTTATAGGTAAATCACATTGGAAAGTTTGATTGAACTCAGCAAGACTAAAGCTCCCTGAAATTCGGTATTGATTCTCATTAATTTTAAATAAGGGTTGTTCGTCTTTTCTCATTTCGCTGTCAATCTCGCCAACAAGTTCTTCAATGATATCTTCTAATGTGACCAGTCCGCATACACTTCCATACTCATCCAAAACAATTGCCATATGCCTTTTTAATTTTCTAAATTCTTCGAGCATCTCTTTTATCATTTTAGTTTTGGGAACCACTACTGCGTGATGAAGTATACTTTTTAAATTGACCTTTTCTCGGGGTAAATGTTTAAGGCGTGTTAGATCTTTTGTGAAAAGGATACCTATTATTTCTTCATCACTTTCTCCGTATACGGGAACTCTTGAATAGAAATTTTCCATTATTCTAGGTAAAATTCCGTCCAAGCTATCCTTGATATTTACTGTGAACATATCTATTTTGGGTGTCATGACTTCGCCTACGGTTGTTTCTCCGAATACGATAGCTTTATCAATAAGATCCCTTTCATCTGAATCGATAACACCTTCTCCTTCGCCCACTTGCACCATAGTTCTAAATTCTTCATCAGATATAGAGGACTCTTTGTTGGAATGAGTAAAAATACCCACAGATTGCATTACTTTTTCTGTCCAAGTATTAAATAGTTTTTGCGCAGGTTGAACAATATTGGCAAAAAACTTTAATGGATAAGCTGCAAATAGTGCATAGGGTTGTGCATATTTTAGAGATATGGTTTTAGGTACGATTTCACCAAGGAATAGAAGCAACAAAGTACCAATACCAATCGCAATACCCACACCTATATTGCCGAACAGACTAATTGTTATAGAGGTGATTACAACAGAAATTGCAATATTGACTAATTCGTTACCGATATAAATAGTGATCAGTAGTTCACGTGGTTTTTGCAAAAGAGAGTGAACCAAGCGTCCTGCTCGTCCTTTCTTTTCCTCAATTTCTTTTTGTTGAAGGGGGTTGAGTGAGAAAAATGCGACTTCGCACGCCGAAAAAAAGGCGGAACACAAAAATAAGAATAGGAGAAGTAGCGACCGTGGAAATAATGAGTCGTCCAAAGTTTTTAAGAAACCTCAAGCTTGGCTGGCACTTGCTTATCGAAATCTATAAAACTCGATAGCGGCAATTTATTGGAAACCGGTAACCTTATAAAATCAAAAGTGGTTAAATCCGGAAAACTGGTGGAGAATTTCTCTTTTTCCGTTTTGTCTTAAAAGAGAAACTTTGCTGGCTGATTCAGTCATCTCCCCAATATGGGTCACAAGTGCTTTAGCCTTTTCAAACTGCCTAGATAATTTTTTAACACCATCGGATGGCAAAGTAAACAGTAATTCATAATCTTCGCCACCTGCTAAAACAAAGGGTAAGGGCTTTAACCTGTTCTCCTTACAAACTTTTGCAAAATCAAGTGATTTAGGTAATTTTTCCTCATATATAATTGCCCCCGTTCCTGATTGTTTGCAGATATGACTTAGATCCTGAGCAAGGCCATCGCTTATGTCAATCATAGAGGTGATTTTATGATTAGATCGAACAAGCAACTGACTTTCTTTTAATCTTGGAGTAGGGACCAGGTGTTTTTTAATAAGATATTTTTTAGATTTTTGTGTGCACTTCCAATTTTTATTAGATGATATTTTAAATCCTAAACTCGAATCTCCTAAGGTGCCTGTTGTGAAAATCAGGTCTCCCTTTTTTGCCCCATTTCGGGTGAAAAGTTTTCCTTGTTTTGCCTCACCGATTATTGTGACGTTTATAAAAAAGCTTTTTGGAGAGGAAACAGTGTCTCCCCCAAAAAGTTCTATATCGTAAAGAGCACAAGTCTTATGGATTCCATTATATAGTTTGTTAAGAAATGAGGTTGAAACCTTTTTAGATATCCCTAATGTAATTAAAACTCTTGTCGGGGTTCCTCCCATTGCTGCAATGTCACTAATGTTGACAGCGATTGCTTTTTGCCCTAGTTGTTCTGGTGAGATTGTGGATAATTTAAAGTGTATATTTTCTACCAAAGCATCGGTTGAAACGAGTTGGTATTTTGAAGTGGATCCGGAATAACCCGCACAATCATCTCCGAGAGGCAAAACAGTGCTGCCTAGTTGATGCGTGAAGTTTTTGGTTATGCGGGCTATTAACCCGAACTCACCAATGTTTTTGAGATTTTTCATAACCGAGTTTGTAAGAAAATTTTCGACTAAATTAATTTTCCCGTAGAGTTTTTATGTTATCAGATGAATAAATAAAAGCTAGCTGTTTAGCTATTGCGGTTTGAGAAGATCGCGTGTGAGAGAGTCGATATCCAACTTTTTTTCTATTTTTATGGAAATTTGGCTGCCTTCCTCAAGTCCAGCTTTTTGCACTTCATGCACATAGCATGTCATTTCGATATGCTCTCCGGTTTCGGGAACCCAAATGGTCAACTCCCTAAATTGATCTGCTTTATTAGGGGGGGTTGTCAGTTCTGTAATTTCTCCATCAAGAACAATCATTCTATAGTTTCCTTTCTAATAATGTGGTTCCAAAACTATGCGGAACAACTTAATTGATTGCCCAGAAACTCATTGGGTGTGTCTTGCGAGTAGAATTCTGGGTTGATATTATATTTTTTAAATATTTCAGGTCGATCCTCAAAGGGATTTTCCAAAAGTATTCGCAAACGCTTTATCTCGGAGTAATCTGATTCTTTCAGCGCTTTATCTAAAGCACGTTTTACAAGATGGGTTCTTAATATAAATTTTGGATTAACTGAGTCCATTTTACTTTTGCGTTCAACATGATTTATATCTTCTCGATCGCAAAGTTTAATATATCTATCTAGCCAGGAATGAAAACTAGTGCCGAAATGTGATTTTTTCATTCTGTTTGGATAATCAGCAAGTTGGCGGAAAAAGTTTGAGTAGTCCAATTGATGTTTTTGCAATAGTTGAAACATGTCTTGTGTCAGTTCGCTAAAATCTGAATCAAGTATTGCTAAACCAAGTTTGCGCCCCATTTCTTCACGGTAAAAGCCATTGAATAGAGGTTGGTATTTTTGGGTTTCTTCTTTTAATTGATCTGCTTCTACCAACGTTGCTAATGTTTCTGCAAATTTACTCAAATTCCAAAATCCGATTTCAGCTTGTTTTTTGAAAGCGTATCGGCCATGAGCGTCTGATAAGTTTGGGGTGTACCGTGGATTAAAAGTATCTATAAAACCATAAGGACCATAATCAAATGTTGTACCAGTGATTGTCATATTGTCGGTATTCATAACTCCATGCACAAAACCCACTGCTTGCCATTTGGCGATAAGTTTTGCTGTAAGCGTTAAAACCCTTCTAAAGAAAATTTTGTATTGTTCAGGTTCTTTGTAGATGTCATTGTGGAAGTTTTGGATGGCAAAATCTGCAAGACGCTTAATATTTTTTGGTTGATTCGTATAATGAAAAAATTCAAAACTTCCAAAACGGATATGACAGTCAGCCACCCTCACTAAAATAGCTGCTAATTCTGGTTTTTGTCTATATATTAGTTCCCGAATACCGATCACGGCCAAGGAGCGAGTGGTAGGTATTCCTAGCCCGTGCAATGCTTCACTTCCCAGATGTTCGCGAATAGAAGATTGTAGAGTAGCTCGTCCATCAAATCCTCTTGCAAAACGGGTTGGTCCCGCGCCCTTAAGATGCACATCCCAACTTACTTTTTCTGTGTTTAAAACTTCCCCAAGCAATAGGCCTCTTCCATCTCCTAACCTGGGGTTGTAAGAGCCAAATTGGTGGCCAGAGTACGTCATGGCGAGTGGTTGGGCACCCTCCATAGGCTGGTTCCCACTGAGTATTTTTAGAAACTCTGGATCTAGTTCAGAGGGTAGGTCAATTAATTGACCTGCCAGAGGAGAATAATCAACCAAATAGGGGTCGGTAACTGGATCGGGTAGCTTTTCCTGGTAAAACTCAGGACCTAAATTTACAAAACGATTTTTAAAATTTAAGCTTTTGCAAAGTGGCAAAGTTTTTCACGGTTCAGTTAAAAAAATCAATCTTGTATTAATCTTGATGAATATATATGAGAAATAGATTCTTTTTTCTCAGTTGAGGTTTTAGGCAGGTTTACAGCAAGAAAATTTTTATTTATGGTCTTGAACTAACCATATGTGATGTTTTGCATCTTTTGTAAGAAACCATACCGTTGTACCGACTTTGAAAAGCACCAGCCAATTTGCAGCTTCTCCCCTTTGGCAGGATTTTTTCTGGTCTTTACCTTGGTAGTTTTCCTCTATGAAAGAGACTTCATCGCATTTAGTGGAAGTCCAGTAGTAATGTGCCCTGCTATTGTCAAAGACTGGATTGATCCAAGCTTTTTTGCCACTGGCATTGACAATTCTTTCAGGATAAAGAAGTGTACGTAGTTCTGGTAACGTAGGGAGTCTCCACTCCGAACTACCTGCAAAACTTTCACTATTCGCAAAAGCTATAGCATCTTTCAAACTCAGCCTTGTCTCAGTACCTTTTTTAATCCATCGGAGCTTATTAACTTTATCGGTAATTGTTTCATCGCCATTATCTATAAATTCAGGGGCAGGTAACGGTGGTAAAGCGACCTCGTTTACTTGTTTACATTCTTTTAATAAGGGGGCAGAACCTGGACAGGCATTCAATATGGAGAAATGGTCCATTTTTTCCATCATGGTACAAATATCACTTTTTTTACATTTGGCAAAAGAAGGAACCGCCTGGGTAAGCAAAACCACTAAAGTTAAAAGGACGATTCTCATTTTAAAACTCCTTAAAAATTATATTGAAGACCTTAATTTTGATTTTGTTTCTTATCAAAGGGGTTGTTTGGAGAATACCATACTCTTATTCTTTCGAAAATTAAAACATTTCATGTTCATTTGGTTTTTTAAATTTTGCCAAAAGCTATTCTGTTAAGTTCTACAAAAGCGTCTTTGCCTTTCATTTCAACGAATAAGTCTGTATTAACAATTTGATTGCTGGTTGGGTCCAGATTTATGTTAATTACCGAAGTTCCCTTATCCTGGAGGTGCAATGCAATATAATCATTAGTGGGTACGGCCCCTGAACTTCCTACTAAAATGGCGAGATCTATTGGATCTTCTAAAAAGTTTCTGAAATTAGTTTCTTGCTCTGGGTGGCCTGTGTATTCCCCATCTCCAAACATTAAGATATGAGGCCTTGCAATACCGCGACATTGTATGCAGATAGGGTAATTGGAAGCTTTCATGGTTTGCCTATCTAGGTCACATAAGGGAACGGAAAAATCTTCCCAATACTGGTGTGTGCATGTGTTGAGGCATTGCAGGCGCCACATAGAGCCATGTGTTTCCAGAATTCTCTCTTTGTCGCATCCAGAAATTAGATGAAACCCATCTGTGTTGGTGGTATGGATGAAACCCTCACATTTTTTAAACCATTCATTAATAATTCGGTAACCTTCGTGTGGCTGATTTTCATTTGCATTTCTCCGCCGCCATTCATAAAAGGCCCAAGCATGTGGCAATTCATTGCGAAAAGCCCAGGGGCTGGCTAAATCTTGAGCTTCTAGATTTTTTTCTTTAAACGGGGGAAAGTTTTTCCAATAACCGTCTTTATCTCTGAATGTCGGTATGTTTGAGTCTGCACTCATCCCAGCGCTAGTTAATAGTAATAACCGTTTGGCGGTCCTTATGAGTTCTGCTGCTTTGTGAAGTGTTTCAAGCAATTCCATCCCATTCCTTATAAAATTGGTCGAGAAACTTTTCCATGAAATGATGACGTACTTCTGCAATACGTTTTCCCGTTTGGGTATTCATTCGATCTTTTAAAAGAAGCAGCTTTTCATAAAAATGATTGATGGTATGTCCTTTATTTTTTTTGTAATCCGAATACGTTTGATGGAGGACTGGCTTTTCATCTGGGTGGTAGATAAGACGATTTTTATAACCACCATATGCGAAAGTGCGTGCGATGCCCAATGCACCAATAGCATCAAGACGATCAGCATCTTGAACAATTTTTCCTTCAAGAGTTTTCATCGGGGTGGCAACACCGGCACCTTTGTAAGAAACCGTAGATATTATTTCAACAACAGATTGGGTCAATTGAGGATCTACATCATTTTTATCTAAAAACTCTTGGGCAACTGTAGGACCTATGGAATCATCTCCGCCATGAAATTTCCAGTCTGCAATATCATGGAGCAAAGCTCCCAATTCCACGGTTTCCAAATGGGCTTTTTCTTCTGCAGCGATTTTTTTTGCTACAGTCCAGACTCTAAAGATATGCCACCAGTCATGGCCAGAACCATCGCCAGCAAGCTTGTTTTCTACAAATTCACATGTTTTGTCTACAATGGAAGTCATATTTTTTATAGGGTTTTGATTGGTTGAATAATCATTCCATATGCAGATCTGGGCTTAAGAAGCTTTTGGATGAAATACTATTTATATCCCTTATTAGACTCTTTGATATTTTGCAGGTCAAAGTTTAGCTGTTGCTGGTTTTAGGAGGGTGGAGGCCACATTCTTTATGATCGGGGTTTTCCCACCACCATCTTCCTGCACGGATATCTTCTCCAGGTTCAATGGGTCGTGTGCACGGGGCGCAACCAATACTAGGGAAGTTTCTTTTGTGCAATGCGTTGACCGGAACCTTATGCTGGTTAATATATGCTTCCACCTGTGTTTGGCTCCAATCCGCTAAAGGATTTATTTTTACCAAAGGAGGGTGATCAATATCTTCTAATATTTTCGGTGTTTCGGTTCGAGTCACTGCTTGATCCCTTCTTAAACCGGTAACCCATGCATCGAGCTCACTCAGTGCACGGTTTAGAGGTTCGATTTTTCTTATCTCACAACATTCTTTTCGGTTTTCGATATTTTCTTTGAATGAGAAGAAACCTTTTTTCCGCACTAGGTTTTCTACCTGCTCTAGGTTCGGGAAATAAGTTTTAATTTCTAATCCGTAATGAGACCGCACTCTTTCCATTATTTCGTAAGTTTCTTCATGAAGACGTCCTGTATCTAAAGTGAAAATGGTGATAGGGCCCTTGAGCTTTGCGATGATATCTATGAGGATCATGTCTTCCATGCCAAAGCTGCATGCAAGTCCGGCTTTTAAGCCGTATTGATCCATGCACCATTGGATCAGTTGTTCTGCAGATTTGGATTCAGAGTCCTCGATTGGCATGGGTCGGTTCTGCCTTGACAGTTAAATAGATAGTATATAAGAATATTGGTACATACTTTTTCACGACCTAATTGAAAAATCAAGTTTGGAATCAAAATATTACCTTAAGTTAAACCTAGATTATTTGCTACCTACTATTTAATTTGATGAGCTCTAAACTGCGTAAAACCTATTTGCTTTTATTTCTCTTCCTGTTGATTCCGTTAAAATTCAGCAGCGCGGGCATTTTAGAGCAGGTAGAGGAAGAACTTGTAAATTTGGCAGATAAAGTTCGTCCGGCAGTGGTCAGTCTTTCTCCATACATTGCTAAAGGTGCTGTCGGGGAAGGGCTCCCTAGAAAAAGCCGACCTGCCAATGCGGGGGCTGGCGTTATTTTTAATGCAGAAAAAGGATTGATTGTTACTAACAGCCACGTAGTACGCAATGTTCTAAAAATTCAGGTTACCTTTATGGATGGCAGTAAGGTAGTCGGTGATGTCTTGGGGGCCGATGAGGATACGGATCTTGCAGTGGTTCAGGTGAGACGTCTCGAACCCTTATCAGAGGTCAAATTTGCTGATTCCAGCAAGGTCAAAATAGGACAATTGGTAGTCGCTGTGGGAAACCCCTACGGGCTCAATGACACCACTACATTCGGAATAGTCAGTGGGTTAAAAAGAGAAAATGTAAATCTCTCTCGTTACGAAGACTTCATCCAAACCGATGCCTCTATAAATCCTGGTAATAGCGGAGGGCCGCTCATAAATATTAAAGGGGAAGTCATTGGTATCAATACTGCTATCATTAATTATGCACAAAGCATTGGTTTCTCAATTCCATCAAATATGGTTTTGCATATCGTTACTCAGTTGGTGGAGCATGGTGAAGTAAACCGTGGCTGGTTGGGTGTGGGTATTGACCCTATTTCTGAAGAGATGGCGGCTAAAATAAAGACCAAGCAGGGAGGTGTAGTTGTTAATTCTGTATTCGAAGGGGACCCGGCTTTTAGGGCAGGGCTTAAAGTAGGAGATATAATATTAAAAATTGGTGGTGCCCCAATTGATTCCCCGAATACCCTGATCCG
>CAYYIR010000015.1:0-17344 GCA_964471995.1 uncultured Nitrospina sp.
CACTGTCCATCGCCTGAGCTGACGTCTCTGCGGAAATTCCATCCTGTTCAAAACGGAGCCACCAACGCTGTTCCCAGATATCGAAATCAACCGGGTTTTTAAAAAGCTCTCTTATCAATTTGCTATCCCCACGTAAGGCTTGTGAAAGTCGACGAAAAACCAGGGTGAAATCTGCATTCCCCTTTTCCATCGTTTTAAACAAATCTTTTATGAGCTGCGAATCAGAAGAGTCTTCTGTTGACAAACCGATTTTGGCTCGCATTACTGTCAACCAGTATGATTCATAGAGAGGCTGGATACACTCAATGGTTTCGGTTAGTAGTTCGATGGCCTTTTCCTTTTTGGAATCGACGAAAGGGATCAGTGTTTCTGCCAATCGAGCTAAATTCCAGATTAGAATTTCTGGTTGATTTGCATAAGCGTAGCGACCACCATGATCTATGGAGCTAAAAACTGTATTTGCTGAATAACTATCCATAAAAGCGCAGGGTCCGTAATCGATAGTTTCACCGGAGATCGTCATATTGTCGGTGTTCATCACTCCGTGAATGAAACCGATACCCATCCAGCGCGCTACTAGTGATGCCTGTGCATCAGCGACTGCGGCGAAGAATGCCAAATAAGGATTTTTCGCATCTGCTATTTCTGGGTAATGCCGCTGAATGGCATAGTCGGCGAGTTGACGAATTTTGTCTTCGTCAAGGCGCGTGGCAGCGTATTGGAAAGTGCCGACTCGGATATGACTCGATGCAACCCGCGTGAGAATAGCACCCGGTAAAGTGGTTTCTCGATAAACGTCATTTCCGGTGCCGACGGCTGCTAGGGCGCGAGTGGTTGGGACGCCGAGGGCTTGCATGGCTTCGCCGACCAAGTATTCACGCAATACAGGGCCAACGGCTGCCTTTCCATCGCCACCGCGAGAGAACGGGGTTCGCCCTGATCCTTTTAACTGGATATCGCGTCGCCGTTGTTGGGTATCGACCACCTCGCCGAGAAGAAGAGCACGTCCATCTCCCAACTGGGGTGAGAAACCGCCAAACTGGTGCCCCGCATAGGCTTGGGCTATAGGTTGTGAACCTTCGGGTGTGTCATTACCAGAGAAAATTGCTAAACCTGCTTCAGAATCAAGCGCGACTGGATCCAGTCCCAACTCTTCAGCTAACGCATGGTTGAACTGTAACCATCTTGGGGCGTTTGCAGATTCTGCCTGACAGGAAGAAAAAAAACCTTCCATACTGCGGGCAAAAGAGTTATCGAATTTGAATTGCGGGCGAATCCTTTTATCCATTGGATTTATCTTGCTTCAATGAGAACAATATTGTTTCTGGATTTTGAAATAAATGCTTCTCTGGTTAGATTATTTTTTTGGGTAGAAGGTGCATTAATTATGATTGCTTGCAAGGCTTTTTCCAAAAAAGAAGAGGGAATAGCAAAATGATTTGAACCTTTCACAGGAAATGCTTTTTTAGCATGGTCTTGCCATAATACCATCCCCACAACTTCGTGCTTGGAGTTGAACAATGGACCGCCACTATGGATTGGTTCGAGATTCATGCTTAATTTGGTCAGGATGGTAGTAGTGCCGGATACACCTTCGATCAAAACATGCTGATCTTGTAACGTATTTGTCCAGGGGTAACCCAATGTGAACACAGACTCACTTTTGGAACTTAGGCCCTTGCGGCTTAACATAAGAGACTGACGTTTTACTTTCGGTATTTCCTGCAACTTTAAGATTGCCAGGTTGCTTGCGGGATCGAAAGATACCACCGTCGCTTCAATATCGTCTTCGTTGGGAAATTTTACCTTTATAATTTCTGCTTCTTTGACCAGACCATGATAAGTGAGAGCATGCGTTCCATCTCCAACTAAAAACCCAGATCCAAGAAGCGTCACATGGGTGTTGAATATTAGAATGGTTAATAAAATCCCGAGAAGAATAAACCCGCCTACTGTTTTGATCATATTATTTTTTTAGTTTAAAGTTATTAAACAGCTTGAATCCTATCCTGAAGATCATAGAATACAAAAAGAATTTAGAATTTTTTCTTGATTTTCATACTATGAACATAATGACTGTTTTAAAAATTGAAAATCCTTGTATAACAAAGGCCGACTATTTATTGAATACCTAGGCATGTTTTGTAATTAACGTTTAAATTCATCCTGCTATTTTATAATGGTAAAATAAACTTTTTTATAGCTGGTCATTAAAAGGATATTGCGATTGGACGAGGAGAAGCGAATAACAATTCAAATTTAAAAAAATACATGAGAGAAAAACTGGTTAGAAAAATTCGAATGTTGGTAAAAGAGTTTCTTAAATAATCAAGTTTGCCCCATCTTTAGTTATTATCTCTGGAGGTCCCCCTCTGAAGGTCTGTTTAACAATTAATTCCTCACCCTGGTCCACGTTTAAAGGCGGGGGCCAAATTGCGGTGCACCATCTAGCTTGCGCGCTTTCAGCCAAGGGCCACGAAGTGCATGCGTTGTTTTCGAAGTATCCCCATGAAAAATTTGAACTGGAAACTCCGTATAAAGTTCATTGGGCATTCCATCACGATTTTGCGACGATAAATTTTAATTTTCTTTCCTACTCAAAAGAATTAAGATCCCTGGCAAAAGCAGAAAAGTTCGATGTGATTCATGGTAATGCGGAAGAAGCCTATCACTTTGGACTGATTGCAAGATTGAATGGAGCGGCCTATATTTTTACCTCACACGCACCCAATATTCCGGTGACTGGAATGTTGAAGGGAATATTTCGTCCAATTAAGTTTTTAAAAAGCATAAATACTTATCTTTTGCGGCAAGCGATGGTCGAAGCCAACCGCATTGTCGCCTTTAGCCAATTTTCTAGAAATCTTATTGTAAAGGGATTGGGCGAAAAATTTGCCGAAAAGGTGAAAGTGGTTTCTCCTGGACTGGAAAGTTCCTGGTTGGAGGTGGAGAGGAATAAAGATGTTTCCAAAAGGATTTTGTTTTGGGGGCGGATCGAAGAAGAAAAAGGTCTGCCTGAACTTTTCGCTGCTTTAATAATGGTTATAAAAAAATTTACCGATGTGAAACTAACATTGGTGGGTGAGGGCAACCGTTTAAAGGAATATAAATCGCAGGTTGCTGATCTTAACTTAACCGATTATGTCGAATTTACGGGTTGGAAAACCAGTGCGGAAATTCAAAACCTTTCAGCGAAAAGTAGTCTTGGTGTTTTCCCTTCGCGAATCGAAAGTTTTGGCTTGTCGGTGATAGAAGCGATGGCGGCAAAGCTTCCTGTTGTTGCTTCAAGGGGCGGAGCTATCCCTGAAAATATTGAAGATGGAGTGACCGGAAAACTGGTACCTGTCAAAAACCCAGATGCGCTGGCTAAAGCCATTATTTCTGTTCTGGAAGATCCAGCCAATGCTGAAAAAAGGGCAAAAGCGGCAAAATCGGTGATTCAAAAAAAATTTTCATGGGAAAAGGCCGCAGAAAATATGCTCAGCTTATATGAAGAAACCTTGAGTAAATAATCCGTCCCCTGTATCAAGAAATCAGATAAAATATCCGCTAGGTATAAGAAACCTAGGACATGTCTATGAACCCAATTCCCACTCTGGAAAAAGAAGTTGAAAGGGTTGAAGTTGCAAACCCAGCCTCCTCTTTTCCAAAAAGTAATCCAAACCCTGTAGTTGAGAGTCCCATTAAGAAATGGGTTAAGTCTATCCCCTTTTTTCCCGCAATGGATTATTTTCGCCGCAAGGTTTATGACTCGCCTTTATTTGATGGCTCAGTTCGTCCCTTAGCCAAGAGGCTCGAGGAATGGCCGGGGGCTTTATTGATCGACATCACCAATCGTTGCAATGCGAAATGTGTCTGGTGCCCGAACCCAGACCTCACTGATGTTGGTGCAATGGATATGGATGTATATCGCAAGATCATTGACGATTTTGGATCTCGCGGCGGAGTCGTTACATTTGGAACGTTTGGGGAACCCTTGATGGATAAGTATATTCAGGAACGCATTGAATATCTGAAGCGGTATCCGAAAATTCATAAGGCAGAGGTTCTCACCAACGGTTTTTTTCTAAATGATAAAATTGTTCCCACCCTTCTTGAACATGGTGTAGGAGTAGATATCAGTCTCGATGAACTCGACAGGCAGACTTTTGAAGATGTCAAAAAGATGAGCTTTGATGTGGTGCGCGACAACATAGTCGACTTTCTCGAAGCAAACAGCAAAATGGTACGACCTGTGCCCGTCAACATCCGAATTAAAACTCTAAAAACAGTGGAAGAAACAATGGAACAGGAGTTGTTTAGAATCATCGCTGCCCACGATTGTTCTATAGTGTTGAACTCGATTGACGACAATATTATTTCTAACTGGGCGGGAAAACTCGATAAAGACGCGTTCGTTAAAGAATATAAAATCTCTACTAAAAATAAAACGCGTTACACGCACAAGCGTTTCAATCAGACTAACGTTGCTCCTTGCACGCAATTATGGAAATGGATGGTCGTTTATTGGGATGGCAGCGTAGTCCTTTGTTGTGCGGATATGTTCTCCCAAACCACGGTGGGTGATCTAAAAACCAACTCCATCACCGAAATATGGAATGGTCCTGGAATAAAAAAATACCGCGATCAAATGGTGAACCGTCAGCGTTTTGATGTTGCCATCTGTCAGGATTGTGATATTCATTTGAGTTGGCACAATTTAAAAGAGTATTACGATGCTAATGGTAACTTTTTGCCAGACCGAAAATTCATAATGGGCTAACCGGGAAATCGTCTTTATTATTAAGGCGCTATCCGTATAGCATCATATATCCTTAATTTTTTTGCTGTAGTAATTTTTAGTATTTTTTCCAGTAAAACCCATTAAAAAATGACCCCACCTGTGTTCAAATTTCCACAACCTGTAGAGTTGGACTTAACTATAGTCATAGTAAGTTTTAATACTCGTGAAACCCTATTGCGCTGTTTAAAATCCATTAAGAAACATACTCAGGATATTTGTTATGAAGTGATTGTTGTTGATAATGCTTCGGAGGATGCAACGGTTGATGCGGTAGTGAATCAATTTCATGAGGTGCAGGTGATTGCCAATCCAGACAATCGTGGGTTTTCAGCCGCTAATAACCAGGGAATTGTTGCATCTAAAGGTCGAAAGATAGCGCTGCTGAATCCAGACACTCTTTTAACCGAAAACAGTTTTAAAAAAGCTATTGAATTTTTTGGGGAGCATCCAGATTTCTCTATTCTGGGTACGGGCATCGTCGACCAAAACAATCAGCCCTGCCCCGTTCGCCTGTGGGAAGATAGCCCAAAGGATGCGGCATTGAAGATTTTGGGAATATATAACCCTGCCAATGAGCTAAAAAAAATGGAACCGATGTTTGCGAAGGAAGCGAAGGTGATTTCTGGTTGTTGCTTTGTTATGACTCGATATTTGATCGAATGTATCGGTTTGATGGATGAAAATTATTTTTTATACAACGAAGAAGACGATTTTTGTAGGCGGGCTAGAAAAGCTGGCAAAAGAATTTGTTTTTATCCAGAAACCTCGGTGCAACATTTACACGGGCAAAGCACTCACCAGAAACGGTATCGGAAAAAAGTCATAATAGAAGCTTACCGTAGTAATATTTACTTTTATTCGAAGTACTATTCCTTTATCTGGAATATTATTTTACGGTCTCTTTACAAATTAAATTTCTTCATAACACTTCTGCGTTCTATCTTCCGCCACTTTAGAGGCTCCGCCACCATGGATGATTCCTTATCCTTAAAATTGAAACTTCTTTTAATGACCCCTGAAAAATAAACCAGGTTTATTTTTCTCCAACAAACAGAAGATAATTACAGGAAGACCACGGGAAAAACTTGCGAAGTAGCGTCGCTAGGCCTTCTGCGAGACTAGTAGTTCTTCCGTTGGTATCTTTGTGGAAGCATTCACATCCCAGATACAAATTAAAACTATGGCTCATTGGTTGCTCGTGAATTATTTTAAATTTCGAACTTTCGAGGATAATACGCATTTCATCTCTTCCGTGCAGCTTGAAATAAGTTAGATGATCTTCTTTAGGGGGCAGCGAGGGTTTGCCTAATAATTTTCTTACCAGTGAGTTTCTTCTGAGTTTGTGAAGAAAGTTTTGTTCGTCATATACAAAATGCGTTACGGGATTGGCGGCGGGAACCATCATAAAAATGAGTCCGCCGGGTTTCAATACGCGGTAGGCTTCAAGGATTGCATCTTGGGGTCCTTGTGGAAAATGCTCTACCACACCGTAAGAAAGGTAGGCTCCAAAGGTCGATTCGGGAAAGGGCAGGGCATGTACATCTGATTGTGCAATGATCAATTTGGGATTGTAGTTTTTTACTTGGTTCAATGCATAATAGATGTAATCGATTCCCCAAATTTTATAATTTTTGCTATCAAAGTGGATGAGCTTGGGACCCAGTCCGCATCCTGCTTCTAGGATGAGATCGTTTTTAGGTAGAAAACTCTCTAGGCAGGCGAATTCTTCTTTAGCTCGTGGATATTCATTGGTTTTCAATAAAGTTTCAACGGAGGTACCTTCCCATTCTTCTTCAAACTCACGTTTGACTTCCCTGTTTACTACTTTCAAATCCATTTATGGCCTATCTGTTGTTAATTCGTTCTAAAATGGGAGAGTTTTGTTGTAAAATAACAGCCCCGATTTAATTGATGCAAGATAACATGAAAAGATACGATGTCATAGTAATAGGAGGCGGCCATGCAGGTTGCGAAGCGGCATTGGCTTCTGCGCGCATGGGTTGTGCCACGGCACTGGTCACTTTGGAAGCTGACAAGATCGCCTTGATGCCCTGTAACCCTGCTATTGGAGGAGTGGGCAAAGGACATATCGTCCGCGAAATCGATGCCCTCGGGGGCGAAATGGCAAAGGTGATCGATGAGACAGGTATCCAGTTTCGTTTATTAAATTCCTCTAAGGGCCCAGCTGTTCATGGATATCGCGCCCAAGCAGACAAGCACCAATACAAAAATGCAATGCGCCAGGTGTTAGAAAGCACAGATAACCTAGAACTTCTATACGAAGAAGTGGATGAACTGATTTTCGAAAACAACGTAGTAAAAGGCGTACGAACCAAAAAGGGGTTGGAGTTACAATGTTTTTCCATTGTTATTACTACGGGAACTTTTTTAAATGGACGTATTCACATAGGATTAAATAGTCGCCCAGCAGGCCGCGTCGGTGAAAAACCTTCAACAAAATTATCGCAATCGTTTCTGGCTAAGGGGTTCGAACTCGGTCGTCTAAAGACAGGAACACCACCACGGTTGAAACGAGACAGTATCGATTTTTCCCAATGCGTTGTTCAAGATGGTGATGGTCTGCCACGACCTTTTTCTTTCTCCACCCCGCGAATTGAGCGGGATCAAGTACCCTGCCATATCACGTCTACGAATGAGAAAACCGCTGAGGTCATTAGGAACAATATGCATCTGTCACCGTTATATAGTGGCATCATTGAAGGGGTTGGACCTCGCTATTGCCCATCCATAGAGGACAAGGTTGTTAAGTTTCCTGATAAAATTTCTCATAATATTTTTCTGGAACCGGAAGGCCTTGATACGGATTGGATTTACCCGAATGGGATCTCCACTAGCCTGGATGTAGAGGTGCAGAAACAATTGGTCCACACCATTCCCGGTCTGGAAGAGGCAGAGATTGTTCTTCCCGGCTATGCAGTAGAATACGATTTTGTTCCACCGACACAACTTACCCCTTCTCTCGAAACAAAACGGGTGAGTGGATTATTTCACGCTGGACAAATCAACGGGACATCCGGCTATGAAGAGGCGGCGTGCCAAGGATTGATGGCTGGAATCAACGCGGCACTCAAATCACAAAAACGTAAACCCTTCTTACTGACAAGAATGGATAGCTATATCGGTGTACTCATTGACGATCTGGTTACCAAGGGCACGCAGGAACCTTATCGCATGTTCACATCCCGAGCTGAGTATCGTTTAATTTTAAGACAGGATAATGCAGACCAAAGATTGATGGGGAAGGGTCATGAATTGGGGCTGGTAAGTGGAGAACTTTATAACAATTGTATGGCAAAATATAATGCAGTTGACCAAGAAATAAAAAGACTAGAGGAAACCACCGTTCTACCAAACCCAGAAACATTAGCGAAATTATCAAAACTAGGTATCAATGAATTAAGAAATGCCACCACCTTGAATGTATTGTTGCGACGACCGGAAGTCACGCATGATGGTTTGCTTCGTGCCTTCGAAAGTGAAGAAGTTCCGCAACTTGTTGGGGAGCAGGTGGAAATTCAAGTGAAGTACGAAGGGTTTATTGCCCGGCAGAATCAAATGGTGGAAAAACAAAAAAAGTTGGAACACTATCGTATCCCAAAAAGTTTTCAGTATGAAGGATTACCCGGTCTTTCCCATGAAGTTGCTCAGAAACTGGAGGCAATTAGGCCAGTTACATTGGGTCAGGCTTCGCGCATTTCAGGGATCACGCCTTCCGCCATCAGTCTTATCATGTTATTGCTTGAGAAAAACCGTAATTGCTCCTGATTGATATCCCATATATATGGACTCCATTCAATGGCAGGTAGAAGTTGATAAAAAAGATATTGCTTATATTGTAAGTATTTTCGAAGGTTACGATGACTTGGCAGTGGTGCGAACTCTTGATCCAACACGTGGCCTAATTGAATTGATGATCTCCCCTGATCTTCTGGAAGATGCTCGCCAGCTCACCGAGGCATTGTCAAAAGAAATCCCTTTCCACACGGTTGGAGTTCAATAGCTTAGGGTCTGATGTTCGTCAGTAAGTAGAGGGTAAGTTTTTTTAGCTATTGTTAAAGGCTAGATGCTTTTTTTACTCTGAGAATATATAACTGTCACCTGCGTTGGTTGACGCCTAATAGTGAATTAAGGAGTGGATAGGTGTACCTTTAAGCTTTTCGCGACCGTTCAGAAAATCCAGTTCGATGAGGAAGGCGACTTCCTCAATTTCTACATTTTTAAAATTATTACGAATTAGGTTTACCGTTGCTCCCAGAGTTCCCCCGGTTGCGAGAACATCATCGATGAGAATGATACGTTCGCCTTCTTGAAAGGCATCTTGATGAATTTCGATAGTATCGGTTCCATATTCGAGAGAGTAGGTTTCCCGATAGGTTTTGTAGGGTAGCTTTCCTGGTTTTCGAACCATGGTAGTACCTGCATTTAACGCATAGGCGAGAGCAGACGCAAAGATAAAACCACGTGCTTCGACTCCAACTACCGTATCAACTTGTTTTCCTAAATATCTTTCTTTTAATGTATTGATTGTTTTTCCAAATGCATCAGCATCTGCAAGAAGTGGAGCAATATCTTTAAACACAATTCCTTCCTTTGGAAAGTTAGGAATGTCACGGATGATTTGTTTCACAGTTTCCATGGATGAACCTTTCTTTAATTAATACGTAGCAATAAGTTGGTTTTTACCAAAAAAATGAGATGATGAAAACTTTATCTTCTCATTGGTAAATATTTTATCGGGTTCTTGGGTTCGGTATCGTTTCTTACTTCAAAGTGGAGGTGGGGCCCGGTGGAGCGACCGGTACTTCCCATTAATGAAATTTTTTGTCCTTGTTTTACATACGTACCTTTTTTTACTAGAATTTTAGAGTTATGTGCATAAACAGTGGTTAGGTGGTGGGCGTGTTTTACAATTACCATTTTACCGTAGCCGGTCGGCCCCCAGCCGCTAAAAACTACTTCGCCTGCGGCAGCAGAATATATGGCAGTTCCTTTTGGTCCAGCTATATCAATTCCTTCGTGCTTACGACCGTTTCTTTTGCCGAAACCTGAAGTTAAAGTTCCTTTTGCCGGCCAGATAAGAAGCCCTTTACGTGGTCGGGCTTTATGTATTTTTTTCTTTTTAGCGGCTCGAGTTTTTTTTGAGCCTACAGGAGAAGAGTTTTTAGGAACTGAAAGCACACGGCGCGCACCGGGAATCCATAAACGGTCTCCCACTTTTATTTTTGATGCATCTAGGATATGGTTGGCGCGGCGTACTACTTCGATATCTAACCCATATACTTGGGCGATTTGATAAAGGGTTTGGCCTTTTTGAACTGTATGATGAATTCCATAAGGCGATTCTGGCCAAGGGTCAAATTTAAAACCCTGGCAGGCGGTCAGAAATAAAAAGCTTAGCAATAATAAGGTGTTGAAATATTTGTGGAGGGGCATTTTTCCCAAGCGAAGAGAGATACAACCTATTGATAATTATATCATTTTTTCAAATTCGTTTACAAGTTACTGCTCATCCTGTATAACCGAAAAATCGTTAAAAACCTGATTTTAATCGAGACACCATAGATGAATTTATTTAAACCTTTATTAATATTTATAGCAACATGGATATTCTTTGGTTGCGGAACGAGTCAGCCTGCTCCAGATATTTTTGCCCTGCCCGTTTCCTATATGGTTGGTAAAAAGCCAGAAGTTGTTGTAGCCCATGACATGAACAATGATGAGTTTCCAGATTTATTGGTTGTCAACTCGGCTGGAAATTCGTTGAGTTATTTTGAAGGTCTAGGGGATGGAACTTTCAAGGACCAACAGATTATTGAAGCAGGTCGAGAGCCTTTTGCTGTCGAATTAGCTGACTTTAACGGTGACCGCATTGCCGATATTGCCTTATGCAATTATGGCGACGGCGATGTGTCTATCATTCTTGGGCAAAAAGATGGGCTTTTTAAACTAAAGACCAATGTTAAGGTGGGACGTCTCCCAATTGCCATAGCTGCTGGGGATTTCAATAATGATGAAATAAATGATCTTGCAGTAACTCTTCGATTTAATAAATTAATCATTCTTCTGGGTGTTGGGGATGGCACGTTCAAAGTTGCAGAAGCTTATCAGGCATCTCCCACCCCCGCCCACATAAGTACCAGCGATTACAATAGCGATGGAAATCAGGATATTGCATTGGCCCTTAATGCAGTAAAGACGAGGTTTTTGAAAATGTTTTACGGTAATGGCGATGGAACATTTCAGCCACCCAAATTGATTAAAGGCGGCAGTCAGTCTTCTTTTCTAATTCATCACGACATGAATATGGATGGAAAGCTGGATTTATTGACTTCGAGTCCTATGAAGGACAGCCTCAGTATTTTTATGGGGGATGGAAAAGGAACTTTCACGAAAATGCAGGATTTTGCTGGAGAAAAAGGGCCACACAATATTGTAGTGGGTGATTTTACTGGCGACAAGGTTCCCGACATCGTCGTGTGTAACCGGCGTGGGGCATCCATTTCTGTTATTCAGGGGAATGGTAATGGGACCTTCGTCTATCCTCATTATAATTATGCTGTTGGTTCGCAACCCAGATCTATAACTGGTGCTGATTTCAACCGAGATGGGATGATGGATGTTGCAGTCGTGCTTTACCAGAAACAAGTTCTTGAGGTTTTTTTAAGAAAAGCAATTGCTCCCCCCATTGATACTTAAAATATTATTAAAAAATTGCTTATTGTTCCGAGTCAAAAAAACTCATCACTTTCGATAACATATTTACCCACCAACCAGGCACCGGGATTAATGGTGCGATAACATTCCGAACAAATTGTCAGGCAGCGGTTTTTATCCCAGTTTAAACTTCTGGACTTTTTGTATATGTGCCATTTTCAAATGCGTTATTTTATTAGTAATTTGGAATACTTATAAGTTTCCAGAGTTTAAGCATTGTTCCAAGTTTCTTTTTCAAAAATTCCAAACAAATTTTAAGGAAAATAATCTTTTTGTAAAGAATTTTAGGGCCATAGTTCTTATTACCATAAATATTTGTGTTTTAAGGAATTATTGATTTTTTGATAATTTGAGGCTATAATTGTCCGAATTTGAATGGTCTATAACTAATTGAAAAAATTAAATTAGGTCAGTTTTCTTGGGAAAATTATGAAAAAAGTTTCTCAAAAAGACAAAAATCTTGTTAGTAAAATAATTTCAATAATTTAAATTCAATTTTGAAATATTATTGTGCCTCCCCCTATACTAAATTTATGGAAGAAAGTGCATGATACCTGAAGTTCATTCCACAGATTTTTATAAGTTGTTGGGTGTGAAACCAGACGCCAACCAAAAAGAAATCGACCGCGCCTATCAAAAATTAATAAGTAAGTTTGATTCTTCAGAAAGCCTGGATGGGTCGCTTGATCAGCCTACCTTGAAAGAGCAGATCGAAGAAGCTCAGGAGGCTTATGACACGCTTTCTAATAAGGAAAGGCGCCAATCTTATAATGCCGTAGTTCAAGTACAACAGGGGCCTGAGCTCACTACTCCTTTAAAACCAGGTCCTTTTCAATTCATAGGTAATGAAGAGCGCGAGAAAAGTCGGAAGCACCAAAATGTTTATCAAGATTTTTTTGGTTTTTCTGAAAAGCCGTTCGACCTCACTCCCGACCCCAAATACCTTTACTTAAGCCCAAAGCATAAGGAGGTACTTGCCCATCTGGTTTATGGTTTGCAGGAGAACAATGGATTTTTGAAAATAGTTGGTGAGGTAGGTACTGGTAAAACAATGATTTGCCGAAGCTTTCTTAGAGAATTAAGAACGGATTTTAATATTGCGTATATTTTCAATCCCGCAATCAATGAATTGGAATTATTACAGACCATAAATAGCGAACTAGGATTAACTGGTAAAAGTAAAAGCAAAAAGAAACTCATTGATGTACTTAACGTTTTCCTGCTGGAAGAAAGAGCGAAAGGTCACAGAGTCGTTGTTATAATTGACGAAGCTCAAGATCTAGCGCCCGATGTTATGGAGCAATTGAGATTATTATCTAATCTAGAAACCGATACCGAAAAACTTATTCAAATCGTTTTGATTGGACAACCTGAATTAGATAATGTTTTGGCTAAAGAAAGCCTACGCCAATTGAGACAACGGATCACTATTCAATGGGAATTATTACCACTCAACCTAGAAGAGACGCGTGGTTACATTCAACACAGGTTGAATGTGGCTTTAGGAAGGGGGAAAGTGAGTTTTTCCAATTCTGCAGTCGAAACCGTTTTTCGTTATTCGCGTGGGATTCCGAGAATGATCAATGTTATCTGCGACAGGACCTTGTTGATTGCTTTTACAGAAAGCACAAAAAAGATCAATCCACAAATTGTTAAAACTGCAGTGCAAGATATTGGTAGCCTGGAGCCGATTGAATCCTGGTCCAGCAAGTTTTGGAAATTAGCAATCCCTTCAGCGATTGCAGCAGGGATCGGTTTTTTAGCTTTGAATTTTCTTGTCCTACCGGATTTCAATAACAAATCACAACGACAAAACATGGTAACCTTGATTCAACCAGAACCCATCGGCCTCTCTTCACCAGAAAAATTTATAAATTACTCTGCCTCTTCCCAACAAATTACTCCCGGTGTCCTCTTTAATGCTTCAGAGAAGATGCCAGAACCAGCTGCTGCCGTGCCAGAACCTTTAACCCTAAAAGCCCCTGATCAAGGCGCATTAAAAATGGTAGATCCAGAAAAACTGGTTACCTATTTATCCAGTTTGACACTTATAGAAAGTAAATTGGAAGCGGTTAAATGGATTCTTGAAGCTTGGAATATCGATCCTGAAAAGCTTCAAGCCAAAGAAGATTTCGAAAGGATGGCTCAGAACTACAATTTGCTTCAATATGAGATGAATGGGACGATGAAACGTTTGCAGACCCTTAATTACCCGGCATTATTGGAAATTGCTCTTCCTAATGCACAGGGGACCAAGTATCTGGCTCTATCTTCCATCAAGGGAGAAGTAGGTATATTCGGTTCAGTAGATAAAATAGAGATGCCACTTTCAATGATCAACTCGCTTTGGACACGTAAAGCTATTGTTTTATGGAAAGACTTTGAAAACCTTCCGGAGTCGCTTGAATTTGGATTCAAAGGTAAAGAAGCAATTTGGTTACAAAAAAATCTCCGCCTACTAGGTTTTTTTCAAGGAAGAGAGGCTCCTTTGTATGGTCCCAAAACAATCCAAGCTGTAAGAGAGCTGCAGCGGAACAACGATATTAAGGATGATGGCAAATTTCAGACGGATAGCAAAATGCTTGTCTATAATCTTTTACAAATTTACTCTACACCAGACCTTGTGATCCGTTAATTCTTCTCCATATATAGGCGCAGTAAATGAGTACAATTTTAAAAACGTTAAAAAAACTTGAAGAAGAAAAAAGTGTTTTAGAAAAAAGATTAGATTTGAAAGACATGGTTCTTCAGGATGAAGACAGTTCGTATACTATCTCCTCAATGAAAACCTCGCCAAGATTTATTTGGGGTGGGACATTATTTTTGACTGGTGTTGCGGTGACCACTTTTTGGTTGTGGGTTGATAAACCTCAAAATATTCAAATTTCGCCCATTTCACATCCTAGCTCCGTTAAATTGCAGCCTCCAGTAACAATAAAAAAGAAAACCAACTCATATATTCCAGGTATCCCTCTTTCAAACATTCCGGAGCAGCCAAAATCGAAACCTTTTACGGAAAACAATAAGAACTCAGTAGAAAAAGAGGTTGTTGTTGATAGATTAATTAAACCTGCGGTTCCAATTACCGGCTCTGAAAGAGGAGCAGTTCGTCAGGAGCAAGGTATTTATGAAATTCAATCTTTGATTGCATCCGCAAAATCGCTTGCCGACCAACCTGCAGAGATCCTCGTTCCACAAATCAATAAAAACCTATTTGTCCCTGGGTTAAAAGTAAAAGGTATTATCTTTTTTTCTTCTGGGAGCCCTTCCAACCATATATTCGTATCGACCCCGAAAAGCAGTAATCAAAAAGTTCGCGTTGGAGATTCAATAGAATCAGCGACTCTTTTAAAGATAGAGTCAAACGGTGCTGTTTTTTCTTATAAAGGTGATAGGGTTCGCCTGCAAATAGGCGAATAATAGGTGTACCCGTTGCTGACTGTTATTTGTAATGGTTTGGCATAAAAACAGTGCATACCATCTATAAAGCGATTTCACCTGATGAGATGAACCGGGTTCTTGCTTATTGCAAGCAGCACACTCTCAAAAATAAAGGTCCTTTCGAGATATATCCCGGTGAAGAAGTTTCACAAGTTATGGTGATTGTGAATTCGCGTCAGGAAAACGAACCCTTGGAAAACTTTAAACCGGTCGGTGCCTTCTATTGCAATTATTTAGGTGAGGGAATTATTTCACTGGACCAGAAGGAAACAGATTATGATGCCTTACCTTCTGCTAAAAAGCATGAACAGTTGTTGAAACAGGTGATCGATATTCTTATTGATAAAGCTCGTCCTGGTTTAGAATTACATTTCCCCATTTAACATTAGATCCCAAAAAGGGAAGGGAAGCTTTACGAAACGATATATTAAAAAGGTTGATTCTGTTGATCATCCTTATGGACATCGACCTTTACCCACAGGGGTTCGAAGCGGGGTTGACTTTGTTGGTTGATCTCTGCTAAACCCTATCGGTTATGTATTTTCAAGATATTATTTTAAATCTTCAAAACTATTGGGCATCCCACGAGTGCGCTATACATCAACCCTATGATATTGAGGTTGGAGCAGGCACGTTCAATCCCTGCACTTTTTTCAGGGTGTTGGGTCCAGAACCTTATAATGCTGCTTATGTTGAGCCGTCCCGTCGTCCAACGGATGGTAGGTATGGGGAAAACCCTAATCGTCTGCAACATTATTATCAGTTTCAGGTCATTCTTAAACCCTCTCCACAAGGTGTGCAGGATCAGTATTTAGAAAGTCTCACTGTTTTGGGCGTGGACCCTATCAAGCACGATATTAGATTTGTCGAAGATGATTGGGAATCCCCTACTTTGGGAGCTTGGGGATTAGGCTGGGAAGTATGGTTGGACGGGATGGAGATCACTCAGTTTACTTATTTCCAACAAGTTGGGGGCATAGATTTAAAACCAGTTACTGCAGAGTTGACGTATGGATTGGAACGTATTGCCATGTACCTGCAAAACGTGGAAAACGTATATGATTTAAAGTGGAATGAAGAACTATTGTATGGTGATGTTCACCTTGAAACGGAAAAACAGTTTTCCCGTTACAATTTTGAAGTTTCCAATAAAGACCGTCTGTTCGAGTGGTTTGATATGTATGAGCTGGAAGCGAAAGAATTATTGGAAAAAGAACTTGTTCTCCCTGCATATGATTACACATTGAAATGTTCACATACCTTCAATCTGCTAGATGCAAGGGGGGCTATCAGCGTTACTGAGCGTACGGGATTTATAGGCAGGGTTAGAAATCTTGCACGTTTATGTGCTGAAATTTATGTACAGCAAAGAGAGACTATGGAATACCCTCTTTTAAAGAATAAATCTTAACTCCATGAATTTATACCACCAGTTATAGGTGGTGTTTCACTACCCGATCATTTCCTAATTGGTATTAGGAAAAATATAGTAATTTCAATATTGTATAAAGATGGCAGAATTTTTTATAGAAATAGGATCCGAAGAGATTCCCTCTAGTTATATTGAGCCCGCCTTAAAGTATATGAGAGAGGAGATACGCTCTTTTTTTTCAAGAAACCGTATTGAGGCAGAAAACCCTAAAACGATGGGGACCCCGAGGCGACTGGTAGTTTCGGTCAAGGGCGTCACTACAATGCAGAAGGATTCTGTAGATGAGTTTCTTGGGCCAGGGGTATCTGTCGCCTACGATGAAAAGGGACAACCTACTAAAGCTGCGATAGGTTTTGCACGTGGTAAAGGATTAGATGTCGCTAACCTCACTCGCAAACAAACTCCAAAGGGGGAGGTGGTCTGTGCCCTGATTGAGAATAAGGGTCGCTCTACATCATCCTTATTGAATGAATATTTGCCACAATTGATCAACGAGATCCCTTTTCAAAAAAAAATGCGTTGGGCAAATAATTCTCGTCCCTTTGCCCGGCCATTACATTGGGTGGCTGCATTGTTTGATGGGGAAGCCCTGGACTTTGAATTTGATGGTATTGCGAACGATGTTGTTTCAAGAGGACATCGATTTCTCAAACCTGAACAATTTCAAATCAATGGTGTTGAATCGTATTTAAAAGAATGCGAACAACACTTTTTAATGGTCGACCCTGAAACTAGAAAAGCCTCAATTTTAGAACAGGTCCAGAATCTGGCCAAACAAGCAGGGGGCTCTATAAAAGAAGATGAAGATTTACTGAACCTTATAAATTTTTTGGTGGAATACCCGGTAGCGATTAAAGGGAATTTTGATCCAGGATTTTTAGAGTTGCCGAAAGAATTGCTTGTTATAAGCATGAAGTATCACCAGAAATATTTTCCTGTTTGGGATAAGAAAG
>CAYYIR010000016.1:0-17164 GCA_964471995.1 uncultured Nitrospina sp.
GAAATTTCGTTGGCCCGTGATGGAACCAGTGCAGAAAGTCCCCCGATAAAAATCCTCATACTAGAAATATGGACAAAGCCACAAAACGGTATCAGGCGATAGGTAAAATCTTCCATACACTGCGTTTTCGATTAGGGGGCGAGGTGTATCATAGATTAGAATTAAAATAATGATTGACTTCTAATTCACTCACCGGCTCTAGAAAAAAACAGGGATGTTGTTTTGAACAAGAAAACTCTGCTCGTAATAATCTGGTGCATTGTCGCATACTTTTTTTATGAATTCTTCAAGTCGGTTGATTTTAACCGTGTTTCGAAAGAAATTGGAAATGCAAATGGAAGATGGTTGGTTGTTGCATTTTTTTTTAATTTTTTGATTCTGCTTGTTTGGACTTCTTTATGGTCCATACTTATACCTAGGAATATTTATATCTCTTTTAGGAAACTGTTCCAGATAAATACCTTTATGGCAACCTCATGCAATACCTTGCCGTTTCCGGGGGGTCATGCAGTAGGTCTAGTTTTGTTTTCGAGGTTGGCTAAAATTAAGCATTCAGTTGCTTTGTCAGTATTGGCTTTGGATCAAATGATGGAAGGAATAGTCAAAGTTGGCGTTCTTACTTTAGCTGCCAGTTTCTCTCCATTGCCAGTAGAAATGCAACAGGGTATTCAAACTTTTATTGTATTAATTCTAATATTTTCTGTGCTTATGTTTTACGCAGCCTATAAAATACCGCAGCAAACCCTGAATGAACAAGCTTCCTCATCCTTATTTCTTAAATTAAAGATATTTGTATCTCAATGGGCAGGGCACTTGGAAGTGTTAAAAGATTACCGGGTATTTTGTTTAGGTTTATCTTTATCGCTGTTAATGATGGCCTTCCAGGTATTGGGAATATGGGCCGTACAAAAGAGTTTGGGGCAAGCGCTTCCTTTTTGGACCACTATTTTAGTGATGGCTGCTTTGAATCTTGCTACCATTTTTCCTCTAACTCCAGGAAACTTTGGAGTTTACGAGGCGACCGCTTTTTTAATATATAAATTCTCAGGAATTTCTTCGGAAATTTCATTGAGTCTGGCATTCTTGCAACACATTTTTTTTCTGTTACCTATGGCGGGAACTGGTTGGATGGTTATTTTGCTCCAGTCCTTTTACTCTAAAAACAAGAAAAACGAATTGTGGGCGAAGGAGGAATAAATTTCATAGACAGCTTATTTTTAAATAATTGATTTAATTGACTTAAAAACTTTTTAATAAAAAAGGTTTGTATGACGTTAAAGTGAATTTTTTTGTTTGGTTTTAAACTAGGTGAGATAGTTGTTTTATGTTAGTATTTCGTAGTCAAAATAGGGGAGATCCGTCGTAGTAATTGAATCAATATCTTGGCATAGTAGTTGTTTTGTCAGGAGAAGTTTATTCGAATTTTGCCAGGTGCGATTGTTGTTCCGGCAGCGGCCGAGACCCCCGAAAATCAGGGAGAGAAGGTTTCCCATTTATTTAATGTTGGAGGTTATTGGGTATGGCTGAGGGAAAAGTAAAATGGTTTAATGATAGTAAAGGTTATGGTTTCATCGAGTCCAGCGACGGTGAAGATTGTTTTGTACACTTTTCGGAGATTCAGGGGGAAGGTTTCAAAACATTAAAAGAAGGTCAGGAAGTGGAATTTGAAAAAAGCATGGGACAAAAGGGACCGCAAGCATCTAAAGTAATTCCGAAATAAATATCTTGCGAATTTGTATTATGACCGACAGGGCTTAAAAGCTCTGTCGGTTTTTTTTTGCAAAGTAGAAGCAATCATTTCCCAAGAACATTAGTCGTCTGGCTTTACTGCAACCACATATAAATTGAATCCATAGCCTGCTACATCAAATAAAGGCCCGAGGTAGGTTAGTGGATTAAGAGTATTTTTTATGTCTCTCTTCGCAGATTGCAAGAATCTTTCTATTGGATTGTTTGGTTTTTCTGATTTGTCGTAGGGCTTAAAGCCTTTTGATTCAAGCAATCCTTTTCTAGCTTTATTTGTTTTTAAAGAAACTATTTTGAAACCTGCTTTGTCCAGCATATTTTTTAGGCTATCTCCTGAAAAAAAACAGAAATGTTGTAGAATCTTGTATCCTACCCATCTTTCCTTTAGAAAAATAGCGTTCTTAACATTTGGAGTCCACATTACCAGGAGTCCTCCTGGTTTCATAATACGATGAATTTTTTGTAAACTATTAAGGGGATTCCTTAAGTGCTCAATGAGGTCCCATAGGGTGATAACATCAAAGTTATTCGCATTATAACTAAGGGGTTCATCTAAAGATTCCAAGCGGATATTTTTTAGCGCAAAGTTTTCCTGAGCATATTTTATATATTCAGGCAGAATCTCCATTCCGTGACAATTCCAGCCTCGTTCTTTTGCAATATTAAGAAAGAACCCAGCCCCACATCCAATATCCAGCAAATTCCCTTTTCCAGGATATAAACTTTCAATAAAACTCAGTCGGGAGTTATAAAGTTTTGAGAATGACTTTATACGTTTTTGTCTTTCAAGGATATAATTTGAGTGGACTCCTGAATCTGGTTCATTGCCGATCATCTCTTTTTGGTAATTCTCTTGCATTGCTTCTAATGTTGGCAAAGGATTGACAGATTCTAGGTGACATTCTTGGCAATGTACAACGAGTGTTTTGTCTTCTCTAAGACAGACCGGCTTAAATTTTAACGACCCGCAGCATATACAGGGGACTTGTTTGGTTTGTGAAGGTTCGAAATTGGTTAGTATCATTCTGAGCATCCGTTTTAGGGTGCTGGGCCAAGATATGCGAGCCTGAGAGGAGTTTTTAAAATTTGAAAAACAAATGGTATTTAAGATACAAAATTAGATGCATGGTAGGCCATTTAATACCTATTTGCAATATTCAACAAAAAGCTGCATTGTATTGTTGTCAAAGGCTGCAAATTAATGTTTTAGCATTACCTAAGTTCGAGGTGGAAAATGACTAAGGCTGCATTTACTCCTAACGCGGGTGACAGCATTGTTGTTCGATTGAAAATAGAAGGACAAGCCCAAATTCTTCCTAGCGTAATGACAGAAATTGCGAATCTAGGAGGCCATATTGGCGCAGTGGATATTGTTCGCCCACTTTCCAATAGGGGGTGCATTCGGGATATTAGTATCTATGTTTCCGGAGTTGAGCACGGAAAAAAAATTGTTGAGTCTATTCCGAAAATTAAAGGTGTAGAAGTGATTTCTTACTCTGACAGAACATTTTTGCTTCATCTTGGAGGAAAAATTGAAGTTTCCAGCAAGAAAGGATTGGAATCTCGGGATGATCTTTCTATGGCCTACACACCGGGTGTTGGTAGAGTTTGTATGGAAATTCATAATAATCCAGAAGAAGTTCATAAATTAACCATAAAGGGAAATACGGTGGCGATCGTAACAGATGGAACAGCTGTTTTGGGGTTGGGAGATATAGGCCCCGAAGCAGCCATGCCCGTTATGGAAGGGAAGGCAATGCTATTCAAGGAATTTGCGGGAGTCGATGCATTCCCCATTTGTTTAAGTTCTAAAACGACGGATGAAATAGTACAGACTGTGCGTGCGATTGCTCCAGGTTTTGGTGGGATAAATCTTGAAGACATTGCAGCCCCACGGTGTTTTGAAATCGAAAAAAGGCTTCAGAAAGAACTAGATATTCCCGTATTTCATGACGACCAACATGGAACAGCCGTGGTTGTTACAGCAGCATTGATTAATGCCTTCAAGTTGCTCGGCAAAAATCATCAAAAAGTAAAAGTGGTTGTTCTCGGAGCTGGAGCTGCAGGAACGGCATGTACGAAAATGATTAAACAACTGCAAATAGATAATATAATTGTTTGCGACCGAAAAGGAGCCATAAACAAATCTAGAAATGATTTGAATGAGTCCAAGCAATGGTTTGCAGACAACACCAATCCCGAAGGATTGTCTGGTAAATTAAACGAAGTTATTGTTGGGGCAGACCTTTTTCTAGGCGTTTCGGGACCAGATCAATTGAAGGTTGACGATCTAAAAAAAATGGCAAAAGATCCCGTAGTTTTTGCTTTAGCTAACCCGATTCCTGAAATATTGCCTGAAGAAGCTAGACCACATGTAGCAATTATGGCTACTGGGCGCAGCGATTACCCTAATCAGATAAACAATGTATTGTGTTTTCCTGGCCTTTTTCGAGGAGCCTTAGATTGCATGGCAACTCAAATCAATGAAAAAATGAAAATGGCTGCTGCACAGGCAATAGCAGAGTGCATCACCCCTGAATATTTACAGTCTGACTATATTATTCCCAGTGTTTTCGATACGGATATAGTCAAAAAAGTTGCTGATGCTGTGGTAAAAGCTGCAAGAAATTCGGGCATAGCCCGTAATCGCGGTAGGAAAAAATTTGATTAAAAATTTTTGTTAGTATTCTCTGAACTAGCCTATATGTTAAGCTGATGTGTAATATCCGGTGCGTTTGGATAACGTTGACCCGGCCTAGTTTGCTCCCCTGATTCTAATATTCCATTTTTCAACACGTATGAAATTCGTTCTCAGTTGGTGCTATAAAAATATTACAAAAAAGTTTCCAGGAACGGTTCTTTTATTTGCGTTGATATTGAGTGTAGCTTCAATATATTTTGCGGCAGATTTAAAATTCAATCCCAAGATGGACAATCTTCTTCCTCAAGACCTTCCTCTGATAAAAGAATTTAATGAAGTAGTTCTTAAAACAGGCGGTTCGGGTCCTTTGGTGGTTGTTCTGGAAAACCTCGATCCAATTCAAGCACCTGATGTTATTAAAAAGCTGACAAAAATTTTTGAAGAAATTCCTGAAACACAATTCGTAGACTCCGAAATCCCAAAAAGGTTTTTGAACTACAAGCAACTTCTTCTAATTCCACAAGGCGACTTGTTAGAACTTGAGTATTTAATGGAAGAAGCTATCGACTATGCGCGTGGTGAATTCGGAGGATTTTCTGAGATTGAAAAGCCATATAACCCCATTAAACTTAGAAACCTAGCGAAAGACTATAAAATTTTTGAAAAGATCAATTCTTTCCATAAAGGTAAGCAAAAAAATAATTTCTATATTTTTATAAAAGCAAAGGGGACTGTTACAGATACTGATTTTACAGAGAAATTTGTCTTCGCAGTGCAGGAGGCTATAGCAAAAAGTGGGTTGGAAGAGAAATTCAGTGACCTCAAAATCAACCTTACCGGCTCAATGGTAGTCCGGCTGGAAGAAAACAATTTTATCAAGGGAGATTTAAAAAGTGCAGCCGTTATAGCAATTATTTTGGCAGTATCGATAATTTTAATTTACACGCGTTCATGGTTTTCAATCCCTTTAATTATTTTTCCTCTCCTTCTTTCCCTTACTTACACCTTTGCTTTGACTCGGTTAATAATAGGACATTTAAATATCATCTCCGGGTTTTTGGTGGCAATTCTAATGGGTTTGGGAATCGATTATGGAATTCATTTGTATATACGATTTAAGCAGGAATTGTGGAAGAAAAAACCTATTACCGATGCAGTAGAGGTCGTCGTTACACAGGTGGGTCGTTCAGGTTTGATTGCTATGTTAACTACCATAAGTGTTTTCTCAATATTGAGCTTTTCAGATTTTCAAGGGTTTTCCGAGTTTGGGAAAATAGCAACCTTGGGGATTGCCTGTGCATTTGTCTCTTATTATTTTATTTTTCCAGCGCAGGCACTGTTCTATGACAAAATACATTGGTTGAGAAAACCAAAGCCAAGATTATTTACTTTAAATATTTCTAATCTTTACTTAGCGACACCTTTATTTCTTTCTGGGTTTTTTATTTTCCTTTTGATTGTGAGCTTGCTTCTTTTACCTGGAATGAAGTTTGAATATGATTTTCAGAAATTAAGAGGAGAATCTCCTGCAAGCGAATATGAAACAGAAACAACAAATGATTTTGGATTTGCATTTTCACCTACATTAATATTGACTCCGCAAAAGGACAACCTTTTTTATATCCAGAAGGCCCTTGAAGAAATTAAAAAAGACAGTGGAGAAAAAACAATAATAGGAATCCAATATTCTCTTAATCTTTTTAGTCGAAAAGAATACGAATCTAAACAACAAATTATTGAGCGGATAAGAAAGCGTTTTTATAATAATAAAGATATCATCCACTTTTCATTAGGAGAAAAACGATTCAAAAATTTTGAATTGCTATTAAATGTGAAGCCTTTTGATGAATCCCGAATTCCGCAAGCTCTTCAAAAAAAATTGATGGCAGGAAAGGATTATGTGTTGTTACTTTTTTCTCCTGCGGATAAAAATTTTTTCCGGGTAGAAAATATTTATCAATTGGAAAGGGAAATTAATGAATTAAAGGAACGCCTAAAAAAGAAAAATATTGAAGTTGCGGTATTAAACGAAAACTTAATTGCCGCGAAGGTATTAGATTGGGTTAAGGAAAAAGGTCCAAAAGCAATGGTTGTAGCATTCGGTTTGGTTTATTTGATTCTTTTTATTGACCTTAAAAGTTTTCGGCTTGCTACTATTACCTTTTTACCCTTATTTACAGGTCTTGCTATAACTGGAGCATTAATGTCTGTTTTTAATGTCCGATTGAATTTTATTAATATTGTTATGTTGCCATCGATTGTAGGAATAATGATCGATCACTGTATTTATCTTAGCCATCATATTTTGGATTATTCAGAGGGGGCAGCCTTAAAATCATTGCGAGAAACGGGAAGTGCTATTATTTTATCTGCCTTGACTAGCCTTGCTGGATATACAAGTTTAAACATAGCTCACCATGCAGGGATAAACTCCATAGCAGCCGTGGTCGAACTGGGTATAATGACATGTACGATTTGTGCTTTATTTATGCTACCCGCCTTATTTGAAATTAAGAAAAACAAGTTTGCATTAGTTCAGTCAAGAAAATAGTTTGCAGGTAAAATTCTTATGGTAAATCAAAGATAAAAAATTTGTGAAATATTCTATGGTCAAAAATATATGTCTTTTTTTTATTTTCAATTTTCTGGGATGTGCAGAAGCACCATCCTTTAAAAGTTTTTCCCATCAAGAAAATAAAGGAGAAAAAGAATTTCTGCTTGATTCTCAAAAATGCACAAAAAATAAAGATAAGCATAGTTATAAAATTCAGGGGCGTGAGTTTGGGTTTGAAGGAAAGGATACTGGCTATTTAGGGTGTATGAAGCTAGGGGGGTGGAGCAAAAAAATAGAATAAAGAGAGCATTTTGAATTAGGCTGGTAAGTATGTGTTTTTAAAAAATCAGTTTTTATGTTTCCAGGCTCGTTGAATCGCCGCTGTTGGTTGATGAACTAGGTGACATGCTTTGCAGGATCTTTCATTTATATAGTCAATATTTTTTTTGAATTTCTTTTTAGAGGGTTCCCCTGTCGCAAAACCTTTTTTGATTTCCTGAATAGTTTTCATGATATCTTCCCCGACAAAAAAATCTTTTACAGAGACAGAACTCTTTGTCCATTCTGTGACATGGCACTTCGAGCAAACAGATCTTAAGCTTTTAAGTCTTTTCGTAAAGATATCCAGCGCTCTCCAAGATTGCTGAATGTCTCCTTGTTCGAATTTTACGCTGATTTTTTTCAAAGAATCTAATAGCATTTCCATGTAAACTTCGTAGCTGACTTCTTTTTCCCCTATCGGATCTAAAGCTTTTATTGTTTCAGTTGATGGCCAATGATAACGGATCCAAACGCTGTTATTATTTTTTAAATGGCAACGGGTGCATGATTTCTTAATAGATTCAGAGGCTTTTTCTATTTTTTTTGTTTCTTTAGCCAGAATACTTTTTTTTAGTAGACTAGCCGATTTCAAATCAAATTCTTCTTCCCATTCTGGAATCATTTTTGATGCTTTCGCATAGGAATCTAAAAATAATTGGACATTTTTTTCTGCCAATGACCAGTTTTCAACTTCTAGGCTGGCAAAAATTGCATAGTAATCAGTGCTCATTTTTTCCATTTGAACAATCCATTCGGATGGTTTTCCTGGTTCAGCATAATATTTATCCATAGATTTTGGCGGGGGAGAGACCAGAAAGTCAGAGGAAAATGAAGGCAAAACAGACATTAAAAACGCCCCCAGCATTGTGGCGGCAGCTAACATAAGTTTTATTTTTCTAAGAAATAGAAACTTCATTAAACATTTATTGAACTGAAAAAATGTTGATTGATCAAGTAGGACACAATTTATGAATTAAATTAACACTTAATGCGATAATAATAGTCAGCCAGCTTGAAAGGGCTCCCGGAGCGAACCACTCTTAAAAAGCATTTCAATTTCTCTTCCATCAACCCTTCAAGCACTTCCCCTTTTAGCTCAGAATATGTAATCTCCTCCCATTGGCGATGATTGGCGGATCTTTCCAGTGGGAAGGCTGAGATATCTTCCATTTCAATTTTGTTTTTATCTTTCATTAAACCTTCATTTGTAATTACCGATATCGTTTATTATATTAGAGAAACATACTTATCCTAAATTTTTTTAGTGATGTTTTGAATCCTTGTTGTTTTATAAAAGGTTTATTCGTCTATATATTTATTTAAAGGAAAAATTATGCTCTTAGCTATTGATGTTGGAAATTCAAACAACGTCATCGGTTTATTTTCTGGAGAAAAACTTCTCACTCATTGGCGCATACGTACCGAATGGAATCGCACCGCTGATGAATACTGGGTTCTTATAAAAGAATTTATTTTATTGAATAATGTTGAAACAGAGATTATTGACGATATTATCATTGCATGTGTTGTCCCTCCATTGGTTCCGATATTACAGGGGATGGCGAAAAAATATTTTTTATGTGAACCCCTTATTGTTGGGCCGGGAGTAAAAACTGGTATTTCGATTCTTTATCGAAACCCATCTGAAGTGGGTGCGGATCGTATTGTGAACTCCGTAGCTGCTTTCGAAAAATATGGTGGACCTTTAATTATTGTAGATTTTGGAACAGCAACTACCTTTGATGTTGTTTCTGATAAAGGAGAATATTTAGGTGGGTGTATTTTTCCTGGTGTCCAAATTTCTCTTGAAGCACTTTTTAAAAATACTGCCAAACTCCCCAGGGTTGATATGACTTTACCTGAAAAGGTTATAGGGAAATCCACAGTGGAAAGTTTACGTTCTGGAGCAGTCTATGGATTCTCAGGGATGGTTGAGGCCATTGTAAGCCAAATAAAAGATGAGTTGGATCAAAACGCTCGTGTTATTGCTACCGGCGGGGTTTTAGATTGGATTACCAACAAAACTTCCGTCATAGATACTTTGGACCCGTTTTTAACTTTAGATGGCTTAAGAATAATTTATGAAAAAAATAAGTGATTAAAATTTTACTTTTTTAAAAAACCGGTTATCCCCAATTTAGTGTTTTCAGCAAGAGGAGGAGACCAAAAACAGTGAAATTTTGAATAACCGGTTTTTATTAATCGCTTATGCTTTTAAAGGCTTAGAACCCTTGCGGATAAAGAGCCGGACCATTCTAGGATCATCTTCAATATCAGATATTTTAAACCCTTGATTCTTAGCCCATTTTGAGAAATCTTCCGTAAAGTTTTTCTTTTTATCAACAATTAGTTCTAGAATGCCATTTTTTTTTATTCCTCTGAATTCTTCTGTAGCCAATTGAAGAGCGTTAAAAAACGAAAGTCCTCTAATGTCCAAAGTTCTAAACATTTCCATATCAAAACCCTCCATATTTAGTCCGTTCCCAAACCCCCAACGGTAGAAATAACTATCAGATGACTATATTTTAGTTATTAAAAATTAAAAATCAGTTAATCGCGTATTAATTTTTTTTAATATATTGAAAAGACTTTCAAAAGGTATTTTGTTAAGCATTTGAAAAAAATAGAGTTATTAACTTGAGAGATAGATTGAGTTGGATTAGTATTTTATGTAGAACTAATTTCAATTCATATATGAATAATGAAAGAGATAATATATAGTTCGAGTCCAAAGCTATTAAGTAATTTAAGATAATTGGGTGACCGGGAGAGCTAAATGGGAATTATTAGAGGTGGCGATGCGGAATACGATGAGTTTGAGCCTTCCTATGATGAGAAAGCTGAAAAACTTGAAGAAACTTTAAGGCTAATGTTAGAGCAAGACTCTAAATCAATTAAGTTATCAGGAAAATATATAGCAACGGATGAAATAAAAATCATTGGCAATTTTTTGCCTATGAAGTCTATCCGGTCACTTGATTTGAGTGATAATCAAATCAATGATGAAGCATTGCAAAATCTTTTCGAGTCAGAAATTCTATCTGGATTAGAAGAACTTTATTTGCAAATCAACTTTTTAACTGGAAAAGGATTGAGCGAGCTAGCGCAATCGGGAAAAGTTAAACTTAAAAACTTAAAAGTTTTAGTTCTTTCAGATAATCGCTTAAGCGATTCATCTATTGCTGAATTATTGCTTTGCAGCCACTTTGAAAAACTTATGGCTTTAGATGTGGGTTGGAATGAAGCAGGTAGCGAAACGGTGAAGGCTCTTGGAAAGACCACTACTTTTCCAAATTTGAAAAAATTAGAAATGGAACGTAGCTATGTGGATGAAAATGGGATCAGTGAATTCGTATTGGGGGGCATAGCAGATCAATTAGAAGAACTGGATCTTTCGGCCAATAAACTCAATGATGAGATGATGAAGACTTTAGCTCAGGCTCCAAAATGGAAATCTTTGAAAGTCTTTCGTGTATCACAAAATAGATTTGGCAATGAAGGTGCCAAAGCTTTGGGCGAATCCGTTTCTATGAGTGGTCTTACCCATCTTTATGTTGGTAGGAATTATTTTGATGCGGAAGGGGCGCAAGCTATTTATGAGAGTAAAACTTTAAAAAACCTTAAAACCTTGGTCATCAAGGAGGAAGTGGATGACGGATCCGGTCTTGTCAATTACTCGCGACCAGAGCTTTTAAGACCTGACGACCCTAACGCTATTTAATTCAAATTAGTGAACTTTAAAATATTTTTAACTTGTCAAGTTTAGTCAATTTGGAAGAGTTTTTTAAAGCAGATTTTGTCTCCTCGGATTTTACTCGATTGCCTCCCAAATGAAGGTAATTTAAATTGCTCAGATTATTTGAGTTGGCGATAGCCAACGCTCCTTCATCCCCTACACGATTATCTACCAAATTCAAATGCTCCACTTTTGTCAGGAATGGCGACTCGGCAAGTGCTTTTGCTCCTTCAGCTGTAACACCATTACACTCCAGATTTAGAGTTACCACATCAGAAAACAATTCTGCTTCGGCAAGGATTTTAATACCCTCATCTCCCAAATCGTTGGATCCTAAATGCAAATAATTGACTTTTGGGAGAATGGGTGAGGAAATAAGAATTTGAATGCCTTCGGGTCCGAGTCTGTTATGGGTAATGATAAGGCTGGAAATCGTTTTAACAAAGGGAAAATGAGCGATCATTTTGGCAAGTTCAATTCCATGATCGTCTTCTATTTTACCTGTTTTGGAAAATAGG
Source organism: uncultured Nitrospina sp. (assembly GCA_964471995.1). Classification (GTDB taxonomy): domain Bacteria; phylum Nitrospinota; class Nitrospinia; order Nitrospinales; family VA-1; genus UBA8687. The sequence continues at coordinate 11,517 of CAYYIR010000016.1, forward strand.
TAAGCGTCCTGGATTTTAAGGACTTTTTTATCTTTTATGTTTTCAAAGAGTATTTTCTCCTTGGGTGAAAGGTTTTGCCCTTCACCTGCATAGTTGTCGCCATCATTACATAGTTCTTCCCAGTTTTTTAATTTTTCTTGCATAAAATTAACGGCGCAGCCTTTTTTCTTTGGCGCAGCCTGCTTGATTGCCCATATCGCATGCTTTTTTATAATATTTGATGGCTTTTTTTTGACGTCCTTCTTTGTAGTTTAGGGTCCCCAAATTAAAGCAAGATTGGTCTTCCCCAGCTTCACAAGCCTTATCAAACATTTTTCGAGCCTGTTTGAACTGTTTACTATAAGGAGTTCCTTTCATTGCTAATAAGATGCCGCCATTTGTGCACCCAGTCATATAGCCGTCATCGCAGGATTTAATATAATAAATAAGGGCTTTTTTATTATCTCTTTCAACTGTTCGGTAGCGTTCTCCAACTTTAAAACAAGCAGTGGAGTTTCCCTCGCCACAAAGTATTTCCATTTTTTCCTCTAAAGATTTTTCTTGTGTAGATGCCACTGAAACGCAAAGTGTAGAAAATGTCATAATAACTAATACTTTTATTAAATATTTCACAAAAACCTCTTTTCCTTTGCAGGTTGATTAAAGTGACGTAAAAGGGCTTAATTAACGAATCCGTGCAATTATAGCACACGGTTTTTTTTAAGGTTGCAAAAGCTCGATAGAATTGAAAAACTGCTTCAAAAGTATATTGTTTTTATAATTTCTGATATTTTTGAAATTTTTCCAGGAAAATCCAAAAAATTATAAGCTTAGTTTTTAAGCCATTTTTTAGCTTTATTCTTTAACGGGTAAAAAGCTGTGAATATTGTAATGTTAGGTTATCGAGGTACAGGGAAATCAGTTGTTTCAAAAAAACTTTCCCATAAATTTAGGAGAAGGTTATATAAAATCGATGATTTAATCTCCCAATCTGCTGGAAAATCGATTCCTGAAATTGTTGAGCAGGATGGATGGGAGATTTTTAGGAAAAAAGAATCTGATATTGTTGCAGAGGTTTGTAGTCAGGCAAAAAAAAGCATCATTGATTGTGGCGGTGGAGTGGTGCTTAATGATGCAAATATTAAAAACCTAAAAAAGGACGGTATGTGTATTGTCCTTACTGCTAGCTTGGAAACTATAATTAAAAGAATTAGACATGATCAAAACCGCCCACCTTTAGACGTTAATATGAGTTTTGAAGAGGAACAAAAAATAATTTTTGAAGAACGAGAGGTTAAATATCGTGCTGCTGCGGATTTTATATGTGACACCTCGAATCGCCGACCAGTTGAGACTGTGCAAGAAATAACCGAATTTTTAAAAGAGAAGGGATGGGTTTAGTTTGATGATGAGTCCTTTGTTTGAAAGCCTGGTTGTTAATAATCTTACTATTTTAACTGATGAACCCGATGATTCCACCGCAATGGTATGGAATGAATCTGAAACTCAGGAAGAATTGGAAAACAATAAAAAGGCAATTTATCGACTTGACCTCAATGATAAAGAGATCTTGCCAGAGGAATTGGACGACCTAATGGCTTACAGCAAAACCATCAAAGTTAAAGATCTTCGGCTCGATAAAAATGAGTTTTATGATGAGGGCGTTGGATTGCTGGCCCATGCCCCTGCATTAAGAAACTTACTAACCCTTTCCATAGCTCATAATAAACTTACTAATCAGGCTATTACAGAATTGGCTTCTTCGAAGATTCTTGTCAATTTAAAAAAATTATTTTTACAGGGGAATAAAATTGGTGTTGAGGGGTTGAAAGCATTGGTGGCATCTGAAACTCTTTCAGGGTTGCAACTTTTGTACTTAAACTTCAATCCGATAGGACCAGAAGGAGGCAAGATTTTAGCGGGAGTGGGGAAAATTAAGCGATTGGAAGAACTCTACTTACAAAATACTGGTTTAGGGGAAAAAGGTGTGCAGTTGCTTTGCGAATCAGGGAACTTTAAAAACCTTAAACTTCTTTCTCTTGCACGAAATGGATTGGATGACCATGCTGCAGAATTGATTTATCATTCAACTGCTTTTCCCGAACTAATAACACTTGATCTTTATCACAATAAAATTAGTGATCAAGCTGTAGATCAATTGCGAGGTTCGCCCAATCTCCCGAAACTAAAAGCTCTGCAAGTTGATTGGAGACATTAATTCCTAACCGCATGATTTATGACTAAACTTCCTAGTAAAAAGAGTATCCTTATGCATTTTGATGAACGAGATCCTATCATGGCGGCAGTTATTCGCGAAAAAGGAGCGTTTAAACTGAATCGCAACCGTAACTATTTTTTAGTTTTGTGTAAAGCCATTATTGGTCAGCAAATATCAATTAAGGCTGCAGAATCGATCACGCAACGTGTTCAAAATTTATTTGAAAATAAAATGCCGACACCAGAAAAAATGATTGCTATACCTGTAGAACCACTCAGGAGGTCTGGGCTGTCGGGGCAGAAAGTGAAATATTTAAAAGACCTCGCTGCAAGATTTTTGGATGGCTCTATTCGAACTAACCGGTTTCCCTATGAAAATAATGAAGAGGTTGTTAAAACTCTTACCGCAGTTTATGGTATCGGTAGATGGACAGCAGAAATGTTTCTGATTTTTTCTTTGAATCGAATTAATGTTTTGCCCATGGGAGATTTGGGATTAAAAGCAGGAATTAAGAAAATATATAATATGCGCTGTTTGCCGTCCTCGAAAAGGATGCTCACACTTGGAAAAAAGTGGCACCCAATGAAAACTGTTGGAACCTGGTACGCATGGCGAATTCAGGATGCTGAAATTATTTCTTATTGACTATCTTAGAAGTGTGTTTCTTTTAATCAAAATGTGAGAGCCCTTATGGATTTTTTAGATGAAAAAATTGAAGCATATGCTTTTAATCACACCAGCTATGAAGGAGATTTGCTAAAGCGCTTGGAAGATGAAACTTATGAAAAACTAGAAATTCCTCAAATGACCACAGGAAGGATTGAGGCGAGGCTCCTCAAGCTTCTGGCGCGTCTTGCTGGTGCCAAGCGGATATTGGAAATTGGAACTTTTGCTGGATACAGTGCCCTTTCAATGGCAGAGGCCTTGCCAGAAGATGGTGAACTTATTACCTGTGAAATTGATACGGAAGCTATTGTTTTTGCTAAACGATATTTTGACCTTAGTCCTCATGGTAAAAAAATAACTTTGTTGAAAGGAGCCGCATTGGATTCTCTGAAATCTATTTCAGGCCCGTTTGATATGGCTTTTATTGATGCAGACAAGGAAAATTATAGTAATTATTATGAGGCCATTTTACCCATGATCCGCTATGGGGGACTACTAGCTGTTGATAATGTTTTATGGAGCGGCCGAGTGCTTGACCCGAAAGATAAGTCAGACAAGGCAATTCACCAATTTAATGAGAGGGTGATTCAAGATACAAGGGTAGAATCAGTTTTGCTTACAGTTAGGGATGGATTAAATTGTATCATTAAAAATGAGCCTGCTTAATTTGTTAAAGCTGTGAGAGGTTGATCTCTATCAGGCTCTATGATAGCGTTGAAAAAATTAAAGTAAAATTAATAATTCTTCAGAAAGATAGATTTTATGGCAGAAACCTTAGGCAGCCTTGTTGACAAACTCTCAATAAAAAATTTGAGAATTTGGCATTTAGATGAGGCACTGGAAAAGAGCTTTGGATCAGGAGATGAGGAATTAAAAGCCAAGCGTGATTTGGCTGATAAGCAAAGACAAAGATTAGTGGATGAGATCAATGTGTTTCTTATCACCGCATTAAAAGGGGAGGTCTGCATCCGCGATGAAAAAATTAAAATGTACACCAATACTAATGTTTCCTCATCAGCAAAGATTAATAAGCTTGGAGAAGCTATAAGCGAGTTGGCTTTTAGAAATATAAAGCTTTGGCATTGCGAAGACGAAGTGAGGCGAACCGATCTAGCAGATTCGGAAATTGTGAAGATAAAAAGACGCATCGATACGACTAATCAGGAGCGTAATGACCTGATGGATAAGGTAGACGAAATCCTCCAGGATCAGTCTGAAACTAAATGATAATAAGGTTTAAGGATAGTTGTAGAGTATTTCTACTCTTTTAAGCTTGCGCTTTTCTTTAAACAGTTTTTTTAGATTTAATGACAGAACAAAATTGATCAAAGCTTTTGTGCAATGAGAGAAGCAAAACCCTTAGGATCCTCATCGACCTCCTGATACCTCAATATTCGAAAATCTTTAAAAGCTTTCAGTAATTCATTTTGCTCCAAAACCCATTGTTTTTTAAAGTTGCTATATTTTAGATAATCGACCGTAAACGTTTCGTAAACTAAAATACCGTTGGGTTTTAATGTTTTCTTTATTTCAGGAAACAATTTTCGTTCCAGAAAATTAAAACAAATTACCAAATCGTATTCATTTTCAGGTAATAGGCTATTATCTAGATCAGTAGAAAGTATTGTAATATTCACATTGTTTTCTTTAGCTAGAGTTTTGGCTTTGGCAAGGGCTATGTCTGAAATATCCATACAGATGACCTCATAGCCCAAAGAAGCTATAAAAACCGAATTCCTACCTTCCCCAGCGGCAATATCCAGGGCTCTCCCCTTCCCATTAAGGAGATTGGCATTGCTTTCCAGCCAATCGGAGGGTTCTTTTCCTGTAATAAATTCGTCATGGGCATACTTAGCATTCCATTTTTCCTTGTCTTTCAGGGACATATTGACTACCAAGATGAAGGTTTTAAGGAGCGGCTATTATAGAGGTGAGAGAAATCAATAACAAGCGGATGTCGTTTTACTTTTTTGAGATAAGCAATATCTTGACAAGGACAGGTTTTTTGTTAATATCATTGTTTTATTTATAACTATAAAGGCGGAATTTATCGCTATCTATGGTTAGTTTCTAGGAGTAATGGAATGATTGCGGTAGTTCAAACGGGCGGCAAACAATATAAAGTATCTGAAGGTGATGAAATCCAAGTTGAAAAGCTCGATGGCAAGGTGGGCGAAAGTATAAATTTGGAAAAGGTTCTTGTTTGTGGAGAAGGAGAATCGACTAAAGTGGGAACTCCGTTTTTGGAAGGTTGTTCAGTTGTCTGTGAAGTGATAGAGCAATTCAGAGGTAAAAAGATCATCGTATTTAAAAAACATAGAAGAAAAAATTACCGCAGAAAAAATGGGCACCGTCAATCACTGACGTGTTTGAAGGTTACTGCGATTAATGCATAACTCAAGGATAAGGAACCATGGCACATAAAAAAGGGCAAGGTAGCACCTCAAATGGTCGTGATAGCAGAGGTCAAAGATTAGGCGTTAAAAGATTTGGCGGTCAAGCAGTAAAAGCTGGCGAAATAATAGTCCGCCAAAGAGGTACACATTTTCACCCTGGTACAAATGTGGGGTTAGGTAGTGATTATACAATTTTTTCTAAAATTGCGGGTGTTGTTACATTCGAACATCGCGATCGCAAAACGCAAAAAATTAGTGTCCATCCGCAAAACTAAAACTGTTTCTCCACTCTAAGCTTTTCCGCACTTAGGTTGAAAAATACTCCAGGCTAATATAGCCCATTCAGAATTTAAAATCATGTTTATAGATCAGGTTAGCATCTCTGTAAA
>CAYYIR010000017.1:0-16748 GCA_964471995.1 uncultured Nitrospina sp.
CGATTATCTGAAAATTATAAGATAGCTATTGCTTCTGGTTCCTGGGCTAAAGATATCCAGCACATACTAAAAAATGGTAATGCCTCTGATTTAATTCCCATTATTCTAGGCAAAGAATCCGCAAAACGGGAGAAACCGTTTCCAGATATTTTCTTAAATGCAGCCAATAAACTGGGTTATGAGCCTAAAGACTGTTTTGTTATTGAAGATGCCCTGAAAGGATTGAACGCCGCCAATGAAGCTGGGATACCTTGTATAATTTTGCGAAATGAACTGAACCAAAATATTGAATTTAAAAGTGCTGAAATAGTTTTTCCCAGCCTTGCAGATTTTGTTTCTGCCCTAGAAAACTAATTTATAGAACCTCCGTTGGTTTCCAGCTCTTCTTTGAACCCACTGAAAATATTTTGAATAGGAGGAATAAGTTTTTCTTTTAACTCCTCAGGAATCCAATTAATTCTTTCTACCGGCCAGTTTTCTATAGAGTGAATATCCAAACCTTCCTTCTTAAAGGGTTGCTCGAGACTTTCCTCAAAACCATAAATTAATGCATTGTTAAAAACCATTTTATATAACTCGTTTATTTTTTCAGGCTCATGTAGTCCCTCCATAAATGCTTGCATCATAGTCTGAATAATTGGAGTAGCATGCTCCTTAAAATCATTGCTACAGGCATTTTCAAGGGTTCGGTAAATGATAATAATATCTTGCAAAAGATATTTAGTATCTTTGGGGTTTTTTTTAACCAGCCCTTTCTTTAAATCAAAGAAAGGTTTGTACTCCTTAATTATTCTCACTGTATCGCTGATAATCGATTCTTCCCACGAAGCTCTATTCCAAATAAAGAAAGTTCTTAGCCAGCGAATCCTTTCCTTTCTGTCTTCCATGTGCATGGTGATACTGGGTTTAGCTTTATTACTATGCGGCAACTTACCACCCCACATTTTTAATTCAAGCTCGAGGCCACAAACGGCAAAAGCCTCTTTATAGACATCAGCATAAAGAGCGACTAATTTTTCAAAATTTTCGTGAATATCCAGTGGGCTGTTCTGGGGAAGATTAACAATGGAATAAAACCTCCAAATTCGCCGACGAGATAATCCGTTGGGTTTGGCAATCAGATAGGTTCCACCCCAAATACCCGAAGTCATTGCCAAGCCTATCCCATATACATCTTTTAAACGATTGGCAACTTCCTCCCCAATATTTTGATACAGCTCATTTATATAATAGAGATTGATCTGATGATTTTCAGAAAATACACGGCTGGCATTTTTCAGTAGACTATCCATAGCAAATCCAAGTAAAGGTCAAAAAAAATTCCATCCCCGTCAGCGGGGATGGAATTAAATTCTTCCAGTAAAACTATTTCTAACAGAACTATTTTACATGTGTAACAGTCACCGTCACGGCATCCGTTACCACAGGGTTGTACGGAACATGGTTACCCTGCGCAAAAAGAGCAGTGATTGTGTGTTGCCCTTTAGCCAAGTTCAGTGTTTTACATTTAGAACCATCACCCATATGAACATGATTTGAGTCTTTTCCAATACGTTTACTTAAGTCTGCGGGGATGGGCACATCAATCAATAAATGATGATGTCCTTTACCCGGATTAACACCGTTTTTAGCAGGTTCAACGGTATAACCTTTGGTTGCCATACAAACTTTCAATGGGCTACTTACATTAGTAAGAGTCCCAGGTGTAGTAATAGTGATTGGTTTGTTAGAGGTCACAACTGAAGTTGATCCTCCACCAGAATGAGCTACACATCCTACAAATGCAAATGCGACCAACAAGGCTAAAACTTTAAAAATGGTTTTCATAAAATCCTCTTAAAAATAATGAAACATCGATTAAAAATCATTAACAAAAAATAAACTGCCAAAACCTTAAAAAAAAAGAAAAAACCAGAGGTCTTTTAAATTTCTTTAAATAAAATTTTTTTTCTTAATTTAAAATTAAATAGCTAAAAAAACTTAATAACGAAATTTTCAAACGTAAGCGTTAAGCTTAGCAATTTTATATAATATTTGAAAATATTATGTACGAAAACTGGAATAAAATCAACGCTGTAATAATAGATACCGTCTATTTTAATTTCAAATTTTTTTAAAAAAAATCATGACTCAGGCTATAATCCAAGATAATTTGAATATCAAAAAAGGGTACAAATACATATAAAAATAGCCCAAAACCTTTATAGCTATGCCTTTTCTTGCTCAAAAACTCTGGAGCCGTGCATTTTTAATTACTGTTATTTTTTCTTCTGTTTTAGGAGTGTATTTCGTAAGTAATTCATCAGAAAGTGCCACGACTTCTAGCTGGAGAGGTCTTGAACCTGGGATGGATATGGGCATATTTTTAGCCCCGAAAAAATCAATAGTAGGTGATTCATTAATAAAAGTATTACGCGCTGACCCTTATTTTTTCACTCTAAAACTTCTGAATTCTTCTGCTTCAAAAACAAAAAAAAGATACTCTGTAAAACAATGGGTCAATCAAAACTCTCTGGTGGCTGGCATTAATGCCAGTATGTATCAAAGAAATCAAGTCTCAAGTGTTTCCTATATGAAAACTGGCGATCACATAAATAGTACATGGTTATCTAAAGATAAAACCGTCCTTGCATTTGATCCCATTGAAAAAGAAATACCCAAAGTTAAAATTATTGACCGGGAATGCGAGGACTTCAGTACACTTCGAAAAAAATATGCAACTTTAATTCAAAGTATTCGTATGGTCTCCTGTAAGGGGAAAAATGTCTGGGCTCCTCAAAATAAAATTTGGAGTACGGCTGCCGTTGGTACCGACATTAAAGGAAGAATTCTGTTCATTCATGTAAGGTCTCCCTATTCCACCCATGATTTGATCAATATGCTGATGCAAATTCCAATAAATTTAAAACGAGCGATGTATGTGGAGGGGGGCGCGGACGCACAGTTATATATCAATACGGGAAAAGAAGAATATGAGTTTATTGGAAGTTATTCCACCGGCCTTAGAGAACATGACCAGAACACTTTTTCCCATCCTATTCCAAATGTTTTGGGACTTATTAGAGTAAAACAGCAGCAGGATTAAAATTGTCAAAAACCAGCAAAATTCATTGTCGTTCTCGTTACCGAATCATGTCAGGAAATCAAATTGCTTTAGGACCTGGCAAAGTTGATTTGCTCGAATCCATTGATAAGATGGGCTCGATATCAGAAGCTGCCAGGCAAAACAATATCAGTTATCGACGCGCTTGGGGTATGGTCAGTACGATGAATCAGTGCTTTAGCAAACCTTTGGTTGAAAGTTTGACAGGAGGAAAAGGCGGAGGTGGGGCAAAACTAACATCGTTAGGAAAACAAGTAAAAGCTATTTATCGGAAAATGGAAGTTAAAGCCAGTTTGTCAACCAAGGAAGAATGGGGCTCTCTTAAAAAATATTTAAAGAAATAACTCTCAATAGCTACTTACTCAAACCTTATTTGCGATGATCTCCAATCCAATAAACTTTATAGACAAATTGTCGCCTGGGTACTGACTGTAGGCATCTGTTTCATCTTCATATTTATGGAAGTCAAAATGTGATACGTCGAACCCCACATCTCTTACATCCTGAATTAAGGTCTCACAAAATTTGTCCTCAATTCCGACAAGAGTTTCTTTATATCCACGTATAAGTTTGTTTCCATATTCTGGATTTTCTGCACTTCTTAATATCTGATATTCCAAATCAGTATCTAAAATTATTAACATTCCACCTTTTAACAAAGCCTCCATCGTCCATTGCAGAAATTTTTTTCGCTCGTCTCTTTGCAGGTGATGTAAAAATTTATTAGCAAGAATACAACCGGATTGTTTCTTTATAGGTACAACTGGGAAATCGATTTTTAAAATTTCTATATTTGTTTTTCCCGAAAGTCTTGTAAAGTGCTTCAGGCTCATAACAATAAAATCAAGATTGTCGGTAAGAATCAGTTTCGGGTAATCCGTTGGCCAGTCATGGATTAAACGGAATCCAGAGAGTCCAGTTGCAACATCCATTACACTACCTATTAGATCAGCTGGTATCATCTCCATAGGGTTATCCCAAGGAAAGTTTTTTGTCTGAAAAAGATAAATACTATAACTTTCACTTAACAACCGGATTATTTGGGTATCACTAAATAAAAACGGTGTCTCTCTAATGGTTCTTGCCAACTCCCTAAACAAAATTGAAAACTTTTCATTGATCTGATCTATAGAACCCGAAAAAATTACCTTATCTTTTTTAAAATTCATATGGATATGATCAAAATTTAGATATACAGCGGGTCGTTCATGCTGAACATAAATAAGGTCAGCAAGGTCTATCATAATTTCTGGGTATGCGGACTGTAATAGCAAATTAAAAACTGCTTGATTGTCTCGGCCAAGATCTGTTTGAGGAAAACCTATATGTTCATTGAGATAATCAAAAAAAGCAGTAACTCTCTTACATAACTCTGGAGATTTGGAGTTATTTAATCCAAAATAGTTTTTGCCGATATCCGTAATCAAAGACAATCGGTCTTTTGATTTGGCGAATATGGATTGATTAGAACTCATTATGGCCAATCCCAACCTGCTCTTCCAAGAAGATAAAACGTTATAATAAGGCAGGGTAAGAAAAAGGGCACAGCTTGAAAAGTGTCCCCTGTAAGAAGTGAGTATCCTGTAAACCCCGACCTTGCTGCATATAGAATTGTCAGAACCTGAGCCAAACGCTTTTTCTCCTTTAGAAGATAATAGGTAAGAAGACCCAAAAGCAAAATAAACGCAGATAGGGAAAGTAGAGCTGTCAAACCCAAGTTAAACGGCGGAATAAAAAACATAGCCACACCCAAGTAAATCAGATTCAAAACGAAAAATCCATAACCTGCCTGTCTGAACTTACGCGAGCGATTTAAGATTTTTGCAGAATCTATATCAATCAAATCTGCGGGATTATTTTCCACTTATGAAAGGTCCTTGAAATGAAGCGATGGTTGCAGTTAATTTTAGGGTATGTTAGCTTCGATTTCTTGGATTTGCAATAAACCACCCAAATCCAAATGGCCAAGCCACAGTTTTTTCCAAAAGTGCCAAACTGAGGGGAATTAAAACCAACATATAAGGCTCAAATTTTAAACTTAACCTACTGAATTATTAATTTCTTATGAGCAAATTATGCTGCCAGCTGAAGAACAATTAAAAACCCTTAGAAGGGGTACCGCGGAGATCATTGATGAAAAAGATCTTAAGGAACTGCTGGCAAAAGGCAAGCCGTTACGTATCAAAGCCGGTTTTGACCCAACAGCCCCTGATCTACATCTCGGGCACACCGTGCTTTTACATAAAATGAAACAGTTTCAGGATCTGGGTCACGAGGTCATTTTTCTCGTTGGAGATTTCACAGGGATGATTGGAGACCCAACTGGGCGTTCTGAGACAAGAAAAAATTTGACGCCAGATGAAGTAAAAGAAAATGCTAAAACTTATCTGGAACAGGTTTACAAAATTCTAGATATTGAAAAAACCATCATTTCCTACAACAGTGAATGGATGGGAAAGTTTACATCTGTAAACATGATCGAACTGGCCGCACAATACACTGTCGCACGTATGTTGGAAAGAGATGATTTTCAAAAACGGTTAGCAAAAAATTTACCCGTATCTATCCACGAACTTATGTATCCACTGATTCAAGGTTATGACTCTGTTGCCTTGAAATCGGACGTGGAACTTGGAGGTACCGATCAAAAATTCAATTTATTGGTAGGCCGCGACCTTCAACGAATATATGGTCAAAAACCCCAAATTGTTCTTACCATGCCTCTGCTAGAAGGAACGGATGGAGTTCAAAAGATGAGTAAGAGTTTAGGCAATAGTATCGGGGTATTTGATCCTCCCAACGAAATGCTTGGGAAAATTATGTCAATATCTGACGACTTAATGTGGCGGTATTATGAGCTGCTAAGTCAGGTATCAACAGACCAACTGAGTTCCATGCAAGAACAAGCAAAATCGGGAACATTGAACCCCAAAGATGCCAAGATGAATTTAGCTAAAGAGATTGTTGCTCTTTACCATTCTTCGGATTTAGCAGAAGCTGCTGTTGTTGAATTTGAAAATGTATTTAAGAAAAAGAATACCCCCGAAGATATTCCAGTCATAATTGGTTGGGGTTCGGAAGCCTACAACATTTGCAATATTCTAAAGGATAATAAACTAACAGACAGCACTTCTGCGGCTCGAAGATTAATTCAACAAGGCTCGGTAACTGTCAATGGTGAAAAAGTTGAGGATGTAAATAAGGAGTTTTCAGGAGATCAGGAATACTTGATTAAAGTTGGTAAAAAAAGGTTTCTGAAAATTGCCCCCGGTTAGTACTTATTGCTTAATCTGTTTTTCTCAATTTACGTTCTAGTTTATCTCAAAAATTGTCGTCCAGTTGCATTTTACTGTTTACTTACCACTTTTATTGGGGGTGCATATTATAATAAAAAAAATCTAATTAATCCCCATAGATCAAAATGAAAATCATCGGGTTTTTCGAGAATTGCCAAAGGATATCCCCACCCAACCAGTATGGTTCGTATAAAACCTCTTAGTAAATTAAAACCAAAACCCTATCTTATTTGGCATAAATAAACTTCAATAAAAATACTGCCAAAATGAAAATTTCACAATTAAACAAATAGGGTAATTGCATGAAATTCATTTGACAACAAATAAAGGCTACGTATAATTAAAGGTTTATAAAGCATATTACACATCTCTTAAATGGCTATGTTCGGTCATTTTTCTGCTGAATTTGAGCAGGAAGTTTTGATCCAGCTTGGCATATTTATAAAGAAATGCATTGAATAATAGCTTTCGTTATTTTTTGTTAGAAATCTGCGCAACCACTAATTATTTTGGGTGAGGTTTGTAAACATGATTAAAAAATATTTCGATTTAATTATGGTTTTCGGTTTGTTTACTTTTTTGGGAAGTGCGCTTCCTGTATCTGAAACATTTGCAAAATCAGTTATAGCTACTAAAACAGAAATCTCTCTGGTGGATGGGGTAGCTGTGGATAAAAGAGGCAATGTTTATATTGCTAGACGTGATAATAATATTATAAGTCGCATTGATCAAAAGGGTAATATGACGCCCTATGCTGGGAATGGCGCATCAGGTTTCTCAGGAGATGGTGGTAAAGCTATCCAAGCTAAATTGAACGTGCCTGCCGGTCTTGCATTTGATAAGAGTGGAAACCTATTTATTGCTGACAGAAATAATCATCGGATTCGCAAAATTGATAGCCGCGGCATCATTACTACCATTGCCGGAACCGGAACAGCAGGATTTAGTGGAGATGGCGATCTCGCCACTAAGGCACAATTGAATCATCCCTCAGGCATTGCATTTGACAATAAAGGTAATTTATTCTTTTCAGATAGATCCAACGAACGAATTCGTATGATCGATTCGAAGGGAAAAATTAGCACCTATGCCGGTAACGGGCAAGAAGGCTTTAAAGGGGATTCCGGCTCCGCTCTAGAGGCTTCTCTCGACAAACCCTTCGGGATAGCATTCGATAGAAAAGGAAACTTGTATATTGCCGATCGTGGTAATAATCGAGTACGTAAAGTTAATACACAGAGAATCATTACTACCGTAGCAGGGGATGGTGGATTCTTTTTCATGGGTGATAATGGACCCGCCTATCGAGCTAGTGTAGCAGGGCCGACAGGCGTAGTAGTGGATGATCAGGGAACTCTCTACATCGCTGATCGCAACAACAACCGCATTCGCTCTGTGGATTCTCAAGGCATGATCACTACTATTGCGGGTACAGGACAACAAGACTATAACGGAGATGCCGAAGTAGCTCGCGAAACAAACCTATACCTGCCTTTTGGAGTTGCTTTAAAACCGAATGGGTCTTTATTGGTGATAGATCGATCACATTATCGAATTCGCAGCGTTGACCTAAAGCGTGGCAGCATCAAAACAATTGCAGGAAATGGAAAAAAAATGTTTGCAGGTGACGGCGGCCCCGCAACGGGAGCAACATTGAGTTTTCCTCATGGTATCGCGGTAGATAGAAATGACAACGTTTTAGTCTCCGACAAAGGGAATTATCGCATTCGCAGGATCTCTCCAGACGGTACTATCCAAACAATTGCCGGAAATGGAATACGGGGAAATATTGGAGACGGTAAGCCAGCCGCAGAGGCCTCTATTTATGGGGCAACTTCTCTGAAGTTGAATAATAAAGGAGAAATGTTCCTGATTAGTCCAAGCGGTTTCGTAAGCCTGATCCGGATGATTGATGAAAAAGGAGTCATGCGCAAGGTTCTCGATACGGTAACTCCAAAATATCTGGACTCCATTGAGAAAAGTAAATACAAAGGTAAAGTACAAACCGGTGAACTTGCTACCATCACCCATTTTTCAGATTTTGCCTTCGATAATAAAGGGAATTTATTCATCTCTGATCGGTTAAATCACCAGATTCGCAAGGTGGACCCAAAAGGAGAAATAACAACCATAGCAGGGACCGGTGAATCTGGCTACTATGGAGATGGCGGCCCAGCTTTGGAAGCTGCCTTTCGAGACCCTAGTGCATTGGCAACCGACAAAAAAGGAAACCTGTATATCGCAGATGGCGCAAATAACCTTATTCGAAAAATTGATACAAACGGTATTGTCACAACGATTGCGGGTAATGGTAACCATGACGAAACTGGAGATGGTGGTCCTGCTTTAAAAGCAAGCATTCGTAATATGGATTATTTGAAAGTTAGCACAAAAGGGGAACTTCATATTGTAGGTATGAATACAAATACAATCAGAAAAATAACCAATGATGGAAAAATAGTGAAAGTGGCTGGTAGAGGTTATCAGGGCTATTCTGGAGACGGTGGTCCTGCAACTAAAGCCATGCTTAAAAGCCCTCTTGCCATTGCATTCGATTCAAAAAACAATATGTATATTACCGATATGGGCAATAACCGAATCCGAAAAGTAGATGCAAAAGGAATCATTTCGACATTTGCGGGTTCGGGTAATTTTGGCTGGGCTCAAGATGGAGAAACAGTAGAAATTTATTTACACAAATTCCCCTGATTTATCTGTCCCTTTTTAGAAAAATCTGGGATAGAGAAAACTAGAATTTCAGGATATTAAAATAAGATCAGATATACTTTAAATTTTTTTTGGAGAATTTTTACAATGAGGCGTTCCATTTTAACAGGGTTGGTATTCTTTTTTTCCCTTGTAATTAGTAATAATGCTTTTTCCGCCGATACGGATTTGTTTGCTAAAATTTTAGAAAAAATAGATGGTATAAACTGTACCCAGCCAGAAAAGCTTCCCAATTTTTATGGCAAAAACCTAGTCATTTTACAGGATGACAAGCGACTCTTACTGGAAAATCGAATAAAGGCCTACCGCCAAATGATGTCGGATTTTCGTGGAATAAATTGTCAAGTTCAAAGACAAGTTCTTGCAGGACATGTTGGAACTAAGGTCGGTTATGTACTGGTTGACGAAATTATAAGCGTTACTTCAAAATCAGTTGATAATGATGAACGCCAACACGGCGTCTGTAATTACAGCTTTGTCAAGGAAGGAGCGAGTTGGAAAATAAACCTTGAGCACTGTTCCAGCTTACCGGACTACAGTATTAATCCAGGAGATGACGCCTTATACTATTTTCATAATCCAATTTATTGATTTACCCTTAAAAACTCTTGAGGCATAAGTATAAAAAATAAATAGTAGCCAGCTGTAGTCGCCCATTTTAAGAAAAATTTAGGGAACTGCTCCGAAAGTGCCCCTCAGTGTAATTGGAAAAGCTATTAAATAAAGGCCAAAGAATAAGCTCCAGAAAAAATGCAGCGCATCTTTATACAGTAATCAATCATTGAAAAAACATTTCTATTGTATATGATTTACCCACCTAATTAGTTAGAATGGTCTGGTTGATTTCTTAACACGCTCTCACTTTCCCAAAAATTACTGTGCTAACTTTTAAAAAGGGACTGGCAGTTTTTGTGATTATTCTAATGGGAGTATGTTCCGTTTATGCTCAGGGTAACGACTGGATTTACTGGCAAAAAAAGTTTTTCAAAAAAAATTCAGAAAATACCGAAAATTATAAAACAGCTTCTTTATGGATAAAACAGGATCCTCATATTAAAGAAGTACGAGTAACTGGAACACTACCAGATTACCCCTGGGTAAAGGTATCTGGCTATAAAAATCGTAATGTTGAACGCTGTATCACTTGTCACGATGGTATATCTACCGTTAGCGCATCCCATCCCCCTGAGTTTGGTTGTACCATTTGCCATGGTGGCGAACCCGAATCGATAGACAAAGACCAGGCTCATGCAACATTGATTTATGACCCGCAAGCCGGAACAGGAAAGCGAAATCCCTCTAGTCTCAGTGTAGTTGAACAATCTTGTGGGCAGATTTATTGTCACTCAGGGCATGTGCGCGAAGACCGCAATCATATTAAGCGATTAAATAAGTCGATGATGAATACTCTGGCTGGAGTGATATCAGGTTTGCGCTACCAATGGGCGGGCCAAAATAAAAAGACTGCACGTTATGCAACAAAAGCTATTCAAGACAAAGATGGAAAAATCCCACGCAAATGGGGTGCCTTGGAAAAATTAGAGTTATTGCCCTACTTCACTTCTCTTGATATTACTGAATCAAATAAAAACACAATCTATCCTATTTCAAAACACCCCAGTGATCGAATTTTACGCCGGCAATGCTTTCAATGCCATATAGATTCTCCGCCCCCTCCTGGTGAGTATCGGTCTCAAGGATGCGCAGCTTGTCATTTTACTTACTCTAAAAATGGCCTCTATGAAGGAAATGACCCTACAATATCAAAAACGGAACCTGGACATTCAAAGTTTCATAAGCTTCAGGTTCTGCCCGAACGCAAATTGTGCGTCCAATGTCATAAGGGTTTTTCCATACAACCTCTGGGTAATGAACCTTCCCCGCTTAAGGATATTGAATCCAATATTATTTTTGAAGATGAGGGTTCAATTAATCAAACTGAAATCCAAGAGAAAGCTGATGAACTACTTCTAGAAAACCCAGCCACAGAAACAGAACAGCAACAAATTAACCAGGATTTCCCTTCAAAAATAGTGCTTGAGGCTATATCACCGGAAAAAGAAATGAAAAAAATTGAAACAAATGAGCAGGAAGAATTGTCCTTGTTTCCAAGAAACGGAAATATTCAAGGCGATATCCATACATCTAGAGGTATGGACTGCATAGACTGCCACACACAACGGGATATTATGGGGGATGGAAATCTATATTCAAAACAACATCAAGCCGTAGAAATTCATTGCGAAACCTGTCATGGGGATGACATTACCTATCCCATGCTTTTAAAGGTTACCGATCCAAAAGATGCAGTCATTCGACTTAGTAGACATTATAAAGGACCCACTAATGCTTTGGGAGACTGGATGGCAGTTACCAAACGAAAAAATCGTATGACAAATGTTAAAGTAAAAAATGGAAAGATGATTGTCTTGGGGAAAAAGAGTGGTCGCGTTTACAACATTCCTTTAACTCGAGATGCTGATGCGCATTATATACCTCAACATCGATCCCGTTTAGAATGTACCTCCTGTCATTCAAACTGGGTAGTCAAATGCGAAGGTTGCCATATGTCCATTAGTTTGGGAAATGAAGAAGTCGACTTGAAAACTGCAGAAAAGCCTCCCATAAAAACTCAACAACCAGTCCTTATGATAGGACCTCGTGGAAAAGTTGTGCCAATGCTTGTACAACCTAAAAGGCATTTTTCTGTATTGGATGAAAAGAGAAACCCAATTCCTGCATTAGGGTCTACAGGACAATTGCGTGGAAAATACAAGGAGTGGCATTTTATAAATCCAAATAACAAATCGGGATCGAATCTAGCTTATTCCTTAAACCCGCATTCAACAGGCAGAAAAGTTCGTTCCTGCGAAAGTTGCCATTTGTCTCCCAAAACTTTAGGATTAGGAGAAGGAGATTTGATTATTGGCGCAAATAATACCGGAAAAGATGATTCTCTCGCTCCTTTAAACCGCTTTGATCAAAGGGTCAAGACATCCGCTTTTGACCCTCAGGCCAAAGTCTCAATACGAGGAGACATCCTCGCTGGTAGTCATCAGCTTAATGCAAGACCCTTTAACCAAAAAGAAATAGTAAAAATTTTAAAAGTGGGAAATTGTATCCCCTGCCATGATCAATATGATGATCCGATTTATCAGAACATCAAAAAAAGCTATTCTTTTGAACGCACACTTGAACACCGTAAATTGCGCGAGAAAATATTAAGCTCTAGGCAAACCCAACCGTGAAAAAAGTATACCGATATTTTCAATATCTTATTAGTGCAGGAGGATTCTGCCTGAGCATCTTTCTCAATTATTCTTCAGGGCAAGCATTAAATGAAAAAGGATTCTCTAATTTTTTTGATAGCACACCGGAAGAAAAATCCTTGAACCCACCAACCAAAAATGGTTCACCTAAAATATTAGATTTCTTTCTAAAATCAGAACCTAAATCAGAAAATGGAAGTATTCAGGAAATAGAAATTGCTCCAAATCCGCAGGACGCTTTAAAAACCAAAGAAATGGTTGAAGTGCCTTCATCACTTACTAAAGCTCAACTTGATGCTTCTGATTTCGAAGATCCTTTTTATCGTGTAAGAGGGTTACAAGAAAATTCAGAAAAAGTTCTGCAACCTGGAACAACTATGGATGGAGTGCAGTTTCAATCCTATGGTGAGACCAATCATTTTATTGAAAATTTTTATAAAGAATCTAACTTTTCACTGGAAGATGTTTATGGAAAAATAAAATACCTAGAAAAGCGTGGGGGTTGTTATACCTGTCATCAAGGAATTGAAAGAATCAGCAACAATCACAGGTTTTCATGTGTGCGCTGCCACGGCGGTAACAGACGTGCTAATTCATTGCCTAAAGCCCATAAGGGACTTGTGCCCAACCCTTCCTCAGTAAAAAATGCGCCTAGATTTTGTGGTAAATGTCATGAGAATCACGTCGAAAAGGTGGAGCGGTCACTCATGTCTACTGCCAAACGAACTATTAATATCACACGATATGCTTGGGGAGCACAACCATTGGATGAACTTCCCTATTCGCTTAAACCTAGTATTGAAGAACAAGCTTTCCCCTCTGTAGCAGAGGGTCATTCTGTAGATAGGTTTCTAAGGACAAAATGTCTGCGCTGTCATATTGGCTCAGAAAGTCCACATCGCCCTGGAGATTACCGAGCATCCGGTTGTTCTTCATGTCATATGATTTATTCCAACGATGGTATTTCTTTATCTCATGATCGGGCCATACAAAAAATCCAAAGAAAAAATCACAAACAAAATCGTTTCACAAGAAAGTATGCCGAGAGTTCATTGAACAATCCACGCGGTTATCCCTTACTTCATAAATTCACCGTAGCGATCCCTAGCGTTCAATGCGAGCATTGTCATAGCAATAACGGAACGGGTCAAGAGTTTGAAGGATTGTTTGCTAAGCCATCTAGGCCCTTAAATACCGCCAGCGCTATCAATGCAGAAAAACCCGTTCTATACGGAAAGGAACATGAATTTCTAGTTCCTGATATCCATCGCGAAAAAGGAATGCACTGTATCGACTGCCATATTGGCGATGCAATAAAACCTGAAATAGAACCTGATCAACTTCAATCTGGAGTACAAATCCGTTGTATCGATTGTCATGGAACTCACGACAAACTACCTGAAGGTTTACTTTTGATCGAATCGGATTCGAACACAAAAAAATTAATAAAAAGTGCCAACTTGAATCCAAATCTTAAGAAAAAGGTCCGTGCCGGAGATACCGTTTTATTAAACTCAAGCGGTTCACCAATGCCACATATCAAAAAGATTAAGAAAGACTGGTTTTTGTATTCAAAGGTAAGCGGCAAGAAGCATAATATTCCTTTACTGAAGAATCTTAAACCCTCAATTGCCCACCAAATCCCCAAACATATGCAAAAAATAGAATGTGCCACTTGTCACGCACGCTGGGTTGCAATTGATTGGGGCATGCATATTATTCGGGAACAAGATTTTTCCTCTGAAAAATGGAAAAATTGGAATCTTTCCGATCCCACCCTACAACATTTATTAGCAAGCCCCGCCACTATAAAATTTGGAATGTTGGATTGGTTGACTGCTAAATCAATGCCAAATAAAATTGAAGGCAATGCCATCAATGAATACTGGTGGACAGTATTTTCAGATTCTGGATGGTCGAATATGATAATGGGGAAAAATTCGCAAGATAAATATTCTCTTTTAAAACCACACTATCAATATTTTGTTACGGATCAGACAGGTCAAGCCGGTCTGCCATTTAAAAGGGCTGAGCCCTCACTAACACTGGATAATTCTATAGGATTAATCTGGACCGATCATTCACCTCATACGATACGAAAAACAGTGCGCTCTTGTGAAGATTGTCATCGAAATTCTGTGTCTGTCGGGCTTGGGGATCCCTTAAAAAAATCACTGCAAGATGCCGACCAATTTTTCTCAGGTCTAAAGCAGAAAAATCGGGTTAACCCTGACTTCCAGCTCAAGCAAACCATAGACCTAAGCGGAAAAGCGCTACAAACTAATTTTCCTCTCGATGGATCACGCTTTCTAAATAAAGAAGAGATAACAATTCTGCAGGAACCTTCGGACCGGTATCGTGCATTTCGTTCTCTCAATTTAAGAGAGTTAAATTTCTCCAGG
Source organism: uncultured Nitrospina sp. (assembly GCA_964471995.1). Taxonomy (GTDB): domain Bacteria; phylum Nitrospinota; class Nitrospinia; order Nitrospinales; family VA-1; genus UBA8687. The sequence goes on from CAYYIR010000017.1 coordinate 14,798, forward strand.
TTATTGAGCCGCAGGGAATTCCCTTACGATATAAAACGTCGGGTTCGGGAAAAGGAATCGGAACAACCCCAACCTCGAGAAGACCTTTTTTATGATATTGAAAAAAATAAATTCGTTAAAATTGAAAAAACAAAAGAGCCTGTAAAATCAACTACTGTTTTTACTCCCGAGCCTTTGCCAGGTCCAGGAGTTGATGAAAATAATGGCTTAGCAACGGCAGAGCCTTCGCAGGATAAAAAAGAAGAGGGAATTATTGAGTTTCTCTACGATATTTTTGAAGAAAATGAAAAGACCGAAGACTCTCTATCTCTTCCCAATGAAATCGAACCATAATGAAAAATATATTGTTTCTTCTGATCAGCTTATTTTCTCTTTTAAGCCCGTTCCTTTCAAATGCTTCGTTAATCGAAGAAAAAAAATGTTCCGCGTGTCATCGTCTTTCTAAAATAGAAGTTTCAAAAATAGGCCCTGATCTCTTTTATGCTGGTAATAAATTTCAATCAACCTGGTTACTGCAATACCTGCAAAAACCCTTAACAATCAGAAAGGCGGGTACTAGTTCTAACCCAGACTTTCTTAAAGGCGAGTTTGAAAATTCGCACCCGGTGCTTTCTAAAAAAGATGCAATACAAATCACCCAAGAATTAATGACCATGATTTTGTCTGAAATGCCAGATGAAACAATTAACTTAAAAGTCCTATCTAAAGGCCAAATTGCTAAAACTAAGTATGAGTTTGAACGTACGTTCAGCTGTATTTCCTGTCACCAAAGTTTGAACTTGGCCGGGAAACCTCGAGGCGGGATATCTGGACCCTCACTTATCGATGCAGGAAATAGATTGCAGGCAAGCTGGGTTGCACAATGGTTGAAAAACCCAAAGATGTTTTCAGAAAAAAACCGTATGCCGATTTATAAAATGAATGATGAAACACGATTAAGATTTACACAATTCATCATGGCTCTAAAAAAAGAAAACTTGCGATAATTATGAAAATTATTTCACAAGTATCTATTTTCATATATGGGATTCTTCTGCTACCTATTATGCTGACAGGTTGTGGCGAAAAACAGAACAATCCACTTTCCAAATCCAGACCACCCCGTCATGTAGAAAAAAAATCCCTCCAACCAAAGCAAGAAGTAGATCCCAAGCCCATAATTGTGACAGCAAATACCCGCAAAACTTACCAATGGTATTGCGCCCAATGTCATGGCATTGAAGGTAAGGGAGATGGGATCAATGCAAAATTTCTAACTGTTCCCCCTAGAAATCATACCAAGGCTATGTATCTGGAAACTCGTACCAACAAACAACTTTTTGAAGCTATAAAGTTTGGCGGCCTTTATGTTGGTCGCGCACCCTGCATGCCTGCTTGGGGAAATACGATAAGCGAAAAAACCATATATCAACTCGTGCTATATATTCGGGAGTTGTGTCAATGCGAAGCCTTGTAGTCTTTTGAAAAAATCGTTTATTATTCTGATATAATCCAAAAAAATAAATTTCTAAATGAAATCAAATTATGATCGAAATAATTCCTTTTCGTGGCTTGTTATATAACTTGGATATTACTGGGCCTATCGATGAACTAATAGCACCGCCTTATGATGTTATCTCCTCGGGTCAGCAGGAGGCACTATACCAAAAACATCCGAATAATGTCGTCCGACTGATTTTGGGAAAAGAATTTGAATCAGATACTGATACGGACAATCGTTACACCCGAGCCGCACAGGTTTTTCAAGATTGGATAAGTAAAGAGATCTTAAAAAAAGATGAAAAACCCGGGTTTTATATATATAGCCAAGAATATGAATTTGGAGGGGAAAAATTTTGCCGTGTTGGTTTTTTCGCTCGTGTCAAAATTGAAGATTTTAATGAAGGAAATATTTGTCCTCACGAATTTACACTTTCAAAAGCTAAAACGGATCGCACAAAACTTCTCAATG
>CAYYIR010000018.1:0-2436 GCA_964471995.1 uncultured Nitrospina sp.
CTTATGCCTTTTGAAAGGTCTCCTTGACAAGAGATTTCCGTAGGTTTAAGGTGATGTATGTATTAGAAATATAGAAAAATTCGATTTTTCTGAAACCGAAAGGGGGTTTTTGTGAGCGAGTCAGATGGAGCTGAACACAGTTTTGAAAAATTGTCTAAGGCCATTACCGAAGCGGTAATGACTTCACCTAAGGTAAAGAAAATCGTTGAGAAAATTCAGAAGGATGAAGAAATCTGTCCAAAAAGTTTTATGGTTTTGGTCCTCAAGATGGAAGTATTAACCGATTCTCTGGAACTAAAAGTTGAAGAAGAACTCACGGAAGAACCTCCTGTAACGAAAAAACGTGCCAGTAAAAATTTCCCAAGCAAAGCACAATTTATTGATGGGCAGCGACTCAGTAAAAAGGAAATCGAGTTCCAAGAGTTTTCTAATAAAAATTTCAATACAGAGGAGTGGCTTAAGAAAAACGGGCTTATTTTTTAAATTTTCCAACTTTATTTTTACCCTGGTTATGTTCCTTTAGGAATCCGCTCTCTTTCGATTTTGGATCTGCAAAATAAGATTGGCAAAGAATCAGTTAATTCTTAGCTAAAGTAATAGGCATGATTCCATACCAAGGGTTCCCTTCTCCCTTTGTTTGTATCTGTTGAATACAAACATTTCGAAATCCTTTATAAAGCCTTTAAGGTTAAAATTATTAAACCTCTGTATCGAATAAATAACCATAAGACACTATTGTGAAATAAGTTTTTTACAGCATTAAGATGTTTACCATTTAGGCATGGGTAGGGTTTTAAAATGAGTATCTTAAAAAAGAATAAACGTATCCCGGCCGTTGCAGGAAAATTTTATCCAGCAAATCGCAATGAACTTGAGAGGGATATAAAAAACCATATAATCTCTCCATTAAAGAAAAAGCAAAAAGCTATTGGCGTAGTATCACCGCATGCCGGATTCATGTATTCAGGGGATGTTGCGGGGGCCGTGTATTCCCAAGTCGAAATACCGGATACCGTCATTATAATAGGACCCAACCACACTGGGCGCGGAGAAAATATCTCAATTATGACAGCGGGAAATTGGGTCATGCCCATGGGAGATGTTTCCTTAGATGAGGAACTGGCTCAATTAATTTGTGAAGAAACTCCAATAGCCATATCCAATGCACTTGCTCACAAAGGGGAACATTCTGTGGAAACCCAACTACCGTTTTTGCAGTATTTCAAAAAAAACTTGAAGATTGTCCCTATATGTCTAAAAAAAATAAACTACTCCCACTGCAAAAACTTAAGTAATGCTATTGTTAAATCTGTGGAACGAATTAAAAAACCTGTTTTAATAGTTGCAAGTTCAGACATGACTCACTTTGAATCACACGATATCGCCACTATGAAAGATAAGAAAGCGCTTACCAAAATTGAAAGTCTGGACCCCTTGGGTCTTCATGAAACGGTGCAACAGGAAAAAATTTCCATGTGCGGTGTGAACCCAGTAACCGTAATGCTACTTTGTACTGAAAAGTTAGGTGCACAAAGCGCGGAACTCATAAAATACATGACTTCTGGTGAAAAGAACGGAGATAAAAATCACGTGGTGGGATATGCTGGAGTGATAGTTACTTGACCTCAAACCTTATATTGAATTAGCTCGATTTCATATTGATCCGGATCTTCTGCAAATATAAATCGAGTCCCATTTGAAGATCTAGTGGGACCTTCAGTGATGGGAACTCCGGCCTCTTCGAGTTTTTGCATACATACTTCCAGATCATCCACTTCAAATGCAAGGTGAACTAGATCTTCTGGAATTTCAACGGTACCCGAATCTGGGAAAGAACATAATTCCAGTTCACAATCCATATCCGGAAAATTGAGAAAAACTAGTTTGGAACCACGTGGTGAAGTTTTTTGTTCGGTTACTTTCATTCCCAGTATATCCCGATAAAAAACAATCGATTTTTCCATGTCTGACACCCTAAATCGAGTGTGTAAATATTTTTTAATCATGGTTCATAATCAAAATGAATAAGAGGTTGATATTTGTCGATTTGGGTTTTAATAATTTTCACCAATTCTTTTAACCTAATATTAGTAACGGCTTCGAACCTTAAGACAATTACCGGTTGCGTGTTTGAAGCTCGGATTAAAGCCCATCCATCCTCAAAGTTTATGCGCACACCATCAATATCTATAACTTCATATTGATCTCGGAAAAATTCCGTTAATTCAAGGACAATTTCAAATTTCTTATCATCAGGGCAGTCTACACGAATCTCTGGGGTATAAGCTGTTTTGGGAAGGTCTGCGAGCATTTCAGAAACTTTTTGTTTAGATTGAGAAACAATTTGTAAAATTCGACATGCCGCAAAAATAGCATCATCAAAACCGTAATAATTATCTGCAAAACAGATGTGCCCGCTCATTTCTCCAGCCAATA
>CAYYIR010000018.1:2536-16503 GCA_964471995.1 uncultured Nitrospina sp.
AAACCGTAATAATTATCTGCAAAACAGATGTGCCCGCTCATTTCTCCAGCCAATAAAGCACCGGTCTCACGCATTTTATTTTTTATAAGGGAATGTCCTGCAGCAGCCATAATCGGGATTCCCCCGTTTTTTTCAATATCCTGATATAAATTTTGTGAGCATTTAACCTCACCTACAATGGTCGCACCCGGGTTTTTTAAAAGAATATCGCGAGCAAAAAGGATGAGCAACTGATCTCCCCACAATATATCTCCTTTTTCATCAACAACACCAATACGGTCGGCATCACCATCGAACCCAATACCTAGTTCCGCTTTTTCCGAACGAACCTTTTCAATCAAATGAGTCAGGTTCTTGGCAACCGTTGGATCAGGATGGTGATTGGGAAAGGTGCCATCAGGCTCACTAAACAATTCAATCGGAGTCTGAGCCATTTTTCTCAACAATTCTGGCCCCACAATTCCGAAACAACCATTACCACCATCGACCACAACTTTTACATTTCTCGAGATTTTCAAGAGCGAGCTAATTTTATCAATATAATCTCCAATTACATCTTGCTGTTTAGTCTTCCCGTTCCCAGTTTCAAAATCATTAGACTGAATAAGTTGTTTTAGTTGTTGAATCTTTTCGCCATATAAACTGTGAACACCCTGGCTGATTTTAAACCCGTTAAATTCTGGAGGATTATGACTACCTGTAATCATGACACCACCATCCGCCTTTAAATGATGAAGTGCAAAATACGTCATCGGTGTAGGTACCATTCCGATATCAATGACATCACAGCCTGTGGAATTTAAAGCGCTAGAAAGTATTTTGCGAAACTCTTCAGAACTCGTACGCACATCTCTTCCTATAACCAGCGTTTTTCCACCGTCACGCTTGATATAGGTTCCAATAGCTTTACCAATGCTGGTTACGGTATCGGGGGTGAGGTCTTTTCCGACAATACCGCGAATATCATATTCCCTAAAAATTTGTGGATTAATAGAAGATGTCATGATTGTTGTGGATGAAAAAATAAAGTCTAAAACAAAAGAAGATAAAAAAATTTACAACAACTAATTACCTTAAAAAGGGTTTCGGGTTAGTCCGCCGTCAACGACAAAGTTTGTTGCGGTGATCCATGAAGATTGCTCGGAGGCAAGGAATAGAGCCAGCCCTGTTAAATCTTCTGGCACCCCCATTCTTTTCAGTGGAATATTTTTTCCGGTCTGATCCATAATATTTTTTTTAACATCTTCAATAGAAGACGCAGCATTTTCCTGCGATTCAGCTTCTTGTTCCCAGGAACGGCTCCAGACTGGACCCGGAGAGATTGAGTTAACGCAGATTCCATTTTCAGCAAGAGTTTGTGCAAGAGAAACAGTGAGGTTTGACAAAGCCGCCTTCATCGCATTGTAATGTGGAAAAATATCTTGGGGGTGGGAAGCAGCGACTGACGAAATATTTATTATCCGCGGGCAAGGAGATTTTCTTAACTCAGGAATACTCATTCTACAGAGGCGAACTGCTGACATCAGATTGACTTGAAATGAGTTTTCCCAGTCCTCATCTGAAACTTCAAAAAAATTTCCAAGTTTCAAAACCGCACCGACATTGTTCACAAGGATATCTATGCCATTGAAGGCTTCTTGAACTTTATCAAAAAACTCGCGAATGCCTTCTGGTTTAGAAAGATCCGCTGCAAAAAAAACATGGCCGGAACCCACCATCTCTTTCGATAGGCATTCCAGGCTGTCCCTGCCGCGTGAACAACCGGCAACTTTTGCACCCTCTTTAGCAAATGCAAGAGCCAAGGCTCGACCAATGCCATGAGCTACACCAGTTACAATTACTTTTCGGTTTTTCAAAGAAGACAATTTAAGATTTCAGGCCTTTAGTATAATGGGACTGAAGAATCGATCTTTTCCGACCATTCATTGATACCACCCCGCATACTTTTCAGGTTTTTAAATCCCATCTCCTGGAGTGCCTTGGCAGCCTTCATGGAACGTACTCCAGCTTTACAATGTAAAACTATTTCTTCATCCGGTTTCAAACCATTTAGTTTTGCAGGATCTTTTGCTTCTATATCTCCAAGTGGTATTAGAATCGCCCCTCCAATTTTACAAATATCATACTCAGAGGGTTCCCGTACATCAACCAATCTGAAGGTATGCTTGTTATCCAACATCTGCTTAACCTGCTCGACTCCTATTTCCATTTCATCGTCTTCCGGAGACTCCTCAACCGGCAGAATACCGCAGAACTCTTCATAGTCGATCAATTCTTTAATTGTTGGGTTTTCGCCACAAATTGGACAGTCCTTATCCTTTTTTAATTTCATTTCCCTAAACTTCATTCCTAAGGCATCGAATAACAACAATCGGCCTACCAAGGTTTCTCCCTTTTCAAGAATTATCTTCACTGCTTCATTGGCCTGGATGAGACCTACAATTCCTGGGAGAATTCCTAAAACACCACCCTCTGCACAACTTGGTACTAGACCGGGTGGAGGCGGTTCAGGGTACAAACATCGATAGCAGGGGCCAATAGACGAATCAAAAACAGACGCCTGGCCTTCAAATCGTAAAATACATCCGTATATATAAGGTTTTTTCAATAGAACACAAGCATCACTCGCCAGATACCGGGTGGGGAAATTATCAGTACCATCAATGATAATGTCGTAGTCTTTGAAGATATCCATAACATTTTCAGACGATAATCTTACATTATAAGTTTTCACATCAATACTGGAGTTGAGGTCGGCGATTCGGTCCTTTGCTGAATCTACTTTTAGTTTTCCTACCGTAGATTCGCCATGCGCCACTTGTCTTTGCAGGTTACTAAAATCCACCACATCGAAATCGATCAATCCTAATGTCCCAATCCCTGCTGCGGCTAAATAAAGTGCCAGTGGAGAACCTAGGCCACCTGTGCCAATCAATAGAACTTTTGCATTACAAATTTTTTCCTGTCCTTCAACCCCTACTTCCGGCAACAGCAAATGTCGACTGTATCGATTGATCTGATCTGTAGTCAAAGCCATAACTTAGTTTCCTGTCAAAAACGATTAATTTTTTAGCTATATAGAGCAGAACCTTATACTATCAAAAAAGATTCGCCAGCACCATAAGATGAGAACATCCCTATTATCTTTTAACGACAGGATTTAAAAGCAGACTCAAACCCATCGATAGAACTCTCCAATACGGAATCGGGCAAACAATAAGAAATACGAAAATAACCCGGGCAGCCGAATCCTCGACCAGGTACCACCAACACCTTTTCCTTTGCCAACTTTTTTACAAACTCCACTTCATCAATAATAGGAGATTTTGGAAAAAAATAAAATGCCCCTTGTGGTTTTACGACCTCGTAACCAATACGAGTCAACTCGCCATACAAAAAATCGCGTTTTTTTTGATACTGCTCAACATCCACTGTTACCCCTTGCACCTTCTTGATCACGCGCTGTATCAAAGCCGGAGCATTCACAAAACCCAAAACACGATTAGAAAAAATTAAACCTGCCATCAAGTTACCAGCATCATTACATTGAGGGTGTACCGCTACAAATCCAATACGTTCTCCGGGCAATGCGATGTCTTTCGAATGAGAAGTGATATAAATACTGTTATCATAAAACTCAAGAATATTTGCTGTTTCCACCTGATCAAAAGTAATTTTTTTGTAGGGGTCATCAGAAATCAAATAAACAGGTCTGCCAGATTGATTTGAATGCCACTTCAAAATTTCAGCCAATTGTTTCAGTTCTTCACGTGAATAAACCACCCCTGTAGGATTATTAGGAGAATTAATAATCAGCGCCTTGGTTTTTTCGTTCAGTGCATTTTTTAAGCTGTCAAAATCAAGAGAAAAATCCTTGTTAGTTTTAATGGGCACTGCTTTCCCGCCGTGGTTATCGACATAAAAAAGATATTCAACAAAGTAGGGGGCAAAAATGATGACCTCATCTCCATTATCAAGCAAAGTTTTAAGGGTAATATTCAATCCACCAGCAGCACCACAAACCATAACCAGGTCATTGTCAGAAAGTGCCAACTTGCATTCCCCAGAAAGCGTCTTAGCAATCGCTTCTCTCACATCTTGAAGTCCTGCGTTGGGCATATATCGATGCAATCCCGGAGAAGTATCTTTTGCCGCCTCCACCAGCGCATTTTGCACTTTCTCTGGTGGCTCAATCACCGGGTTCCCCAAAGAAAGGTCAAAAATATTCTCTTCCCCGTATTCCTGTTTCAGGCGTATTCCCTCTTCAAACATCTTCCTGATCCAGGACGACTTTTCCATAAATTCGCTTACTTTTTTTGAAATAGTCATTCCGAAATATTCGTTAAAATAACTTAGCAATAAATTTTAAAATAAACTTCCCATCCTTATCACAATATGAGGTAAGGTTCAACGACATGATAATTTATTATTAAAGATAACCACATTATGGCGATTATACAGTTTATTGATGTTCATAAATCTTACCAAAATGGAACCACCTCAGTAGCAGCATTACAAGGTGTAAATCTGAGTTTTAATGCTGGAGATTTTGTCACGATAATGGGACCAAGCGGTGGTGGAAAAACCACCCTGCTAAACTTACTTGCAGGATTAGATCTGCCTGATCAAGGCCAAATATTTTTACAGGGACGAAAAGTCTCTGAGCTTTCTGATCACGATCTCACATTATTACGCAGAAAAGAAATTGGATTTGTTTTTCAGTTTTTTAATCTCATGCCCACTCTGACCATCCAGGAAAATGTCGAACTACCACTCCTTCTTGCCCATTCATCTAAAACACAGGGCAGTCGGGTGCAAACACTTCTGGAATATGTAGGTCTCTGGGACCGGTTTCAATCCTTTCCGGCAGAATTATCAGGAGGTGAAATGCAACGTGTTGCTATAGCTAGAGCCTTGGTCCACCAACCTGTTATCCTTCTAGCAGATGAACCTACCGGTAATCTCGATTCGGAAAACGGTCGAAAAATTATTGAACTGATGGAACGTGCTGCAACAGACTTTAAAACCACAGTGATCCTCGTCACTCATAACCCTCAAGTAGCCGCTTGTGGTAACAGGCATTTTGAAATCCGTGACGGCAAATTAACGGATATCTAATAGTGAGTTTTCTTTATTACTTTAAAGACCTTTTTACAGCTCTCATACTGCGCCCCTTGATTCGAGATCCTTTCCGCACCCTTATCACGATTTTAGGTGTCGCCGTTGGTGTCGCTGTTTTTCTCAGTATTCGACTTGCCAACGAGCAAACCATGATGTCCTTTACGGAAAGCGTCGATCTGGTACTGGGACGTGCAGATGCTGTTATTCGTGCGGAAGGTATGGAATTTGATGAAACCCATTTTGAAAATTTGCATGTACTAAGAAAACAAATTAAAGCCTATCCCGTCATCGAAGGCTATGGCATTGAATCCACCAGTGGCGAAGTGGTTGAAATTATTGGAACCGATTTATTGCAAGACAGCGGCATCCGTGACTTTTCCTTAAAAACAAAAGAAAAAGATTTAAAAGGTCTACTACCTTTAATCATGGACCCTGCTGGAGTAATTCTTCCAGAAAAGTTTATCCCCAATGTACAGTTTAAAGCAGGTAGTTCTCTGAAATTTCTTATCAAAGGAAAAGAGAAAGAGCTGAAAGTAAATGCGGTACTAGAAAACAAGGGTATTGGCAAAGCACTCAATGGAAATTTTGCATTGATGGATATCGCTGCAGCACAAAACGTATTCGAAAAATTTGGGCGTTTAGATAGAATTGATATCCAATTTCTGCAACCTACGAAATTTGATGCGATGCAAAAAAAGATTTCTGCCTTATTACCTGGACACCTACAAGTTGAAAGGCCGCAAAGAAAGAGTCAACAAGTGGAAAAAATGTTACGAGCGTTTCAATATAACCTTACTGCTTTAAGTTTCGTGGCTCTACTTGTAGCTCTATATCTCATTTATAATATGATCGCACTTTCTGTTGTAAGGCGACGCGTTGAAATTGGAACTTTAAGAGCATTAGGGGCAACACCTACTTTAATTGCTATAATATTTTTTCTGGAAGCAGGAATAATCGGAGCAATCGGCTCTATTTTTGGAATTGGTTTAGGATATTATTTCGCTCAATTTTCTCTTGATGCTATCTCTCTAACCGTCAATAACCTTTATGCCCCCAGCTACGTAACAGAAATAAATTTTCAATGGCAGGAAATGGGTCCTTATTTTTTGCTGGGTGTTATATTATCTTTCATTTCCGCCTTGATTCCCGCTTGGGATGCAGCGAAAACTCCTCCCACAGTAGTAATGCGACGTGGCAGCTATGACTTGAAACTTTTTCGCGGCAGCCGACAATTAAATTTTTTAGCAGGAGCCGTCATCTTACTTGCTGGATTCTGCACTCAACTGCCGCCTGTACACCAATTCCCATATTTTGGATTCTTGTCCGTTTTTCTAATTATCCTTGGTCTATCCATGTTATCCCCGGCAGCCCTGCTTTGGACTCGAAACAAGTCCCATAATTTTTTCAAAAATATGATGGGAGGCGAAGGACTATTAGCCTGCAAAAATCTCTCACAAAACGTAGGTAGGAATGCTCTGGCTGTTTCATCTCTAGCGATTGCATTCATGATGGTTATTAGTATGTCCATTATGGTTCATAGTTTTCGGCAAACTGTGATTGTATGGATCGATCAAACTTTAAAAGCAGATTTATTTGTGCGTGTCGCAGGCGGACGAGATATTGACTATCAGCATACTCTACCCTCTGATCCGATCCAAAAACTTAAATCAATTTCAGGTGTCGCAGCGATTGATCAATTTCGCGCCATCGATATTTCCTATAATAATCTTCCTGTCGTGCTTGCCACTGGCGATTTTTCAGTACTGTCAAAATTTGGGAACCTCATAATTAAATCGGGTCTCCCGACAACCGAGTTAAGTCAGAATATGGTTGGCAATGATCGGGTAATTGTCTCAGAAGCCTTTTCTCTGAAGCACAGGGTTAGCGTCGGTGATATCCTAAACTTACAAACCCTTAATGGTCCCACGAAATTTGAAGTCTCCGCTGTTTACTTCGACTACTCTAGGGAAAGAGGATATATCATTCTCGATCGAACTACTTTCCTTAAATATTACAAGGAAAACCAAATCAATAGTTTTGTGATTTACCTGAATGACAAATCCAAATTGAATCAAGTGCGAAAAGAGGTTTTAAAAACACTCAATGAACATCGATTAATCATACGATCCAACACCGAACTCAAAAAACAGGTTTTAGAAGTTTTCGACAAAACTTTTGCCATTACTTATTCGCTCGAGATCATTGCTATTCTGGTAGCCGTACTCGGACTATTTAACACGCTTGTTTCTCTCATTCTCGAACGAAAAAGAGAAATAGGAATTTTAAGATTCATCGGTGCCTTCACTCGCCAGATTAAACGAATGATATTAATAGAGGCAGGCATATTAGGGTTGATCGGCTCAGCAATGGGTTTAGTAGCGGGTGTGGTAGTTTCTTATATTTTAATTTTTGTTATCAACAAACAATCCTTTGGATGGACCATTCAGGTCCACTTTCCCTATATTTTTATTCTGCTACTAGTTGCCTTTTCTTGGGGGGTTTCTGTGTTAGCTGGACTCTACCCAGCCCGCCTTGCTCAGGAACTAAACCCTAAAGAAGCTGTAAGAGTGGAATAACTTATAGGCAAACCAATGAATCCTAAATATTAACTACACGTTTAAATTCTCGTTAGCCAGGCTAATATCTATCAACTTTAATTCAAGCTTTTCTCTTCCGTTCCAGGAGTTGAGGTGAAGTTCATAAGCAATGTCAAAAACCTCGGTAGAGATATCAACCGCTTCCAAGACTTTAGCAAAGTTGAAAGCAACTACTTCTATTTGTCCTCGTCCTTGGACAGCACGAAACCGAGCATGGGTTTTTTCTTTTCCGATCAACTTCAAATCTTTTATTTTAATATTATTGGATTTAAAAGAAGGAACAGGATTTTCTGCACCAAACGGCTCCAGCAATGAAATGTTTTTATATAATGCAAAATCAATTTGAGAAATATCTAAAATTGAATCAATCCTAACTTCTGGAATTAAATCATCTTCTTTCAAAAACTGATGTCCAACCTCACGCATGGCATCACGAAACGTATCTATTTTTTCTTCATCAATACTAAGTCCGGCTGCATAGGCATGGCCCCCAAACCGGATGAGGTGAGAAGAACACTTCGTAAAAGATTTAAACAGATTGAACTTTGGTATACTTCGACCCGAACCCTTTCCCAATCCGTCTTTCAGCGCAATCAAAATTGTAGGTCTATGATATTTATCTACTATTTTTGATGCAGCGATACCAATGACTCCCTGGTGAAAAATTTCTGATGCCAGCACGATCACTCTTTCGTTTTCAATATCCAACTCACTTCGTATTAATGATTCTGCCTCCAAAAAAGTTTCTTCCTGAATCTCTTTTCGTTCCCTATTAGTTTTCTCCAAATCCTGTGCCAGCACTTTCGCCACAGTTAAATCAGTAGCAGTCAGCAAATGCAGTCCATTATCCGCCTTGCCTAGTCTGCCCGCAGCATTAAGACGAGGACCCAGACCAAACCCCACCGAACGCGCATCGACATTTCCCACAATACCTGCCACTTCCTTTAACGCTACCAGGCCGGGTTTAGAAGATGTGGATAAAACATCGAGTCCATGTCTGGTGAGAATATGGTTTTCTCCTGTCAAGGGAGCAACATCGGCAATGGTTCCTAAAGCAAATAAATCCAAATGACGTTTTAGATTGGGCAAGTCCTCCTTTTTGATCCCAGCAGAATGTAATCCATTACGGACTCCAATGGCTAATTTAAAAGCAAGTCCAACTCCACTTAAAAAGCGAAAAGGATAATCACATTCAGCTTGATGCGGATTCAAAACCGCTACTGCCTTTGGCAACCCTTCATCACCGACCTGATGATGATCTGTGACAATCACGTCCAGTCCCAATTCATTTGCGAAAGCTACTTCTTTAACACCTGTGATACCGCAATCAGCAGTAATCATCAGACTTGCACCTTGGCTTCGAATTTTTTGGACCGCATCTGAATTAAGACCATATCCTTCTTCTTCCCGTTCAGGCAGGTAAGCACCGATATGACAGTTGAGGTCGCGAAAAAAATGCGTCAAAAAAGCTGCAGAGGTGACACCATCGACATCGTAATCACAAAAAACGGTAATAGACTCTTCATTCTCAATGGCACGGATTACTCTCTCAACCGCTTTATCCATTCCTGTCATAAGAAAAGGATCGTGCAACAAAGAAAAGTCCGATTTTAGATAAAGGTTTCCCTCCTCTGCATTTTCAACACCCCGGTTAATCAATAATATTGCAACAGAAAATGGTATGTTAAGTTCTTCAGCCAAAGTTGAGGACTTTTCCGAAGAAACATCTGCGAGACACCATTTTTTTTTGAGTAACGAAAGCATAATTAATTATCTATTTATATATTCTGATACACCCTTGAACGTATTGCGATGTATCGGGCAAGGGCCATGCTCTTGAATCAGGTTTCTATGGAGTTTTGTGCCATACCCTTTATGACGATTAAACTCGTATTGCGGATACAGCTTATGATAGTCATCCATAATCCGATCACGTGTTACTTTTGCGAGAACCGAAGCCGCAGCAATAGATAAGCTTCTTGAATCACCTTTTACGATTGCCCATTGATTGAGAGTTGAATCAATTTTCTGATTACCATCAATGAGTAACAAACCAGGATTAATTTTTAGTTTTTCTACAGCTTGTTTCATAGCCAGTCTTGCAGCTTGTAAAATATTGATCTTATCAATCACTTTCTGACCTACAACTGCTACACTATAAGAGACGGAGATCTCCTGAATTTTTGGGAATAATTCCTCCCGTTTTTTAGTAGACAGTTTTTTTGAATCATTCAGACCTGGGATATTTACCTGGGATGGGAAAATGACTGCGGCTGCAACCACTGGACCTGCCAAAGGCCCTCGACCTGCCTCATCGATGCCGGCAATATTTTTGAAACCCTCATGATTGGCTTTAGTCTCAAATTCAAATAAATCCATTTTTGAAGCATAATGCAACACTAACTATCACGCAAGCATCCACTACACACAAAATTTTTTAATTTTAAGCAAGGCTTTTAATTATTCATTCTAATTGTACCTTGGATAAAAACTATTGTCCCTGTTATCATTAGGAACCTATAAAATTTATTTCAAAAACCTCTCGGAAAACCCAAACTCTTTTGCAAAACCTAATTGAATTAATAAGCCATAAAGGTTTTTATATACCTCTTCGCGGCTTGGGCAAGTTGAAATATATGAAATAGGCTTTTATAATTGAATTATGCAAAGAAATTTTCCTTTTATATTTCTACTCGTCTTAATCATCTCCGCTTGTGCCACCACACCTGTTTCCAATCGATCTACTCTGATTCTTATCCCTAAAGCGCAAGAAATTTCGTTGGGAAAACAATCTTACAATCAAATTTTGAAAAAGGAAAAAGAATCGGAAGATGTTCAATTGAATGGAATTGTACGTAGAGTAGGGCAAAGAATTATAGCTGTTAGTCATATGCCAAAATTGGATTGGGAAATCAAGCTTATCGAATCAGATCAAAAGAATGCTTTCGCATTACCCGGAGGAAAAATTGCAATTTACACCGGTATACTTACTGTGGCAAAAAACGAGGCCGGTTTGGCAACCGTAATGAGCCATGAAATTGCCCATGTCATTGCCCGACATGGAGCGCAAAGGATGACACAGCAAATGCTATTGCAGGGAGCCATGATTGGTGCCGGGCTAAGCATGAAAAACAGAACACAAAGAAATCTTGTTCTTACAGCTTTGGGTGTGGGGGTTCTTTATGGCTTAACACTGCCTTTTAGTCGTTCCCACGAAAGTGAAGCAGATCAAATAGGCTTAATCTACATGGCAAAGGCCGGCTATAATCCGAATGAAGCAATTAAATTCTGGCAGCGCTTCAGTAAAGTAAAAGACAAAAAAGGCCCTCCAGAATGGGCCTCGACCCATCCAGCCGATAAAACAAGGATGCGTGGTCTCAGAGGTTATCTTTCACGCGCAAAATATGACTACCAAAATGTAAAAATAAAATACGGGGTTGGCGAGACATTCCGTTTGCCCAAAAATAATAAGACTCCCGATAAGCCTAAGGCTATACCTGGAGTTTCCGTAGAAACGTTAACCCCTTAGCTCCACTTAAGTAAACAAATAAAAATTTCTGAAAATAATTTTATTTTTCCTCCTAAATAGGGCCACTGGAAAACTTGTCTTTGAGCAGATACCCTATCAGGAAGATGTTTTGGTAGCTGAAGCTTTTGCCGCTTTGGCTTTTTTCCCTCGTTTTGGAGTTTTCTTAGCTTTTGTAGTAGGCCTAACAGATTTTAGTTCTTTCAACCTTGCAGCCTTACCACGTAATTCTCTTAGGTAGTACAATTTAGCCTGTCTAATTTTAGCGCGTCTTACAATTTCAATTTTTTCGACTCTTGGGGAATGAAACGGGAAAATTCGTTCCACTCCGATACCAAAAGAGATCTTTCTTACAGTCAGTGTTTTTCGCGCTCCTCCTCCACGCATCTTTATCACAACACCTTCAATGATCTGAATGCGTTCTTTTTCACCTTCGACAATACGCATATGCACTTTTACAGTGTCACCAATATGAACATCGGCGACTTCTTTTTTCATTTCCTTAGCTTCAACTTGATCAACTAAATTCATTTACCTCTCTCCTAGGATTGTACGTAAATCTTTATGATTATCTTTCAAAACTTTCTATTAATCTACCGGCAACTCCCGATTGCCCAATAAACGATCAAGAATGATCGAAACGGCACCGCGGACCGGAAGATGGTTGAATCCGTCACTGCCTTCAATGGGCAATAGGGCATGATCTGCATTTTCAACCAGATTTTTTTCTAATCCCCATCCAGTTCCAAAAACCAGAAGGTTAGGTTCTCCCTGTTTAAACTCCTTTTTTAAAGCCTCATAACCAATGCTTCGAGGCGCCCTTTTTGCTCCCGTGACAATAACGCGGGGTTTATTTCCGCTTTGCTCGGATACTTCTTTAACTGCTTCTTCAAGGTTATTTTTTACAACCGTCTTTAGTAATGCTTCTTTTCGGATCGGGTTATACTCGGCGCCAAAGCCTTCCAACCAATGGCCAATTAAACGATGCACAAGCTCCTGCTGGGTTTTAAGTGGGGTGATAACATAAAATGTTCCCACTCCAAAAGTCCTGCAAGCACGCGAGATATCATGAATATCCAATGTGGTTACAGATGAAACAATCACTTCCCCAGTTTTGTTATAAACAGGAAAATGGACCAAAGCCAGATGAATATTCGAATTTGATACTTCCGCCAAAACCGACCTGTTTTTATAAACTTTGCATAACCCCAAACCTATTTAACTGGCTCGGAAAAAAATCTTGAATTATTCCACCTTATCCTTACTCAAAAATCCTATTTTTCTAATGCGACCGTTTCGTTTTTTCAAGTAGATCCGGGCGAACGCTAGCTGTTTTTTTCAATGCTTCGGCTTTTTGCCATTCGCGAATTTTTTTTGGATCACCGGAAACCAGGACATCGGGAACCTTAAATCCTTTATATTCTCTTGGCCTCGTATACTGCGGATACTCGAGCATTCCCTCTGAGAAAGACTCTTCCAAAATAGACTCAGAATCTCCCAAAACACCGGGTATCAATCTGGATACTACCTCAACCAGAACCATTGCCGGAATTTCTCCTCCAGTCAAAATATAATCGCCAATAGAAATTTCTTCATCTGCAAAGTGTAATCGAACTCGCTCATCAATCCCTTCGTAGCGACCACAAATCAAGATCAAACTTTCATGATCAGAAAGCTCATTGGCTTTTTTCTGATTGAGAGCACTACCACTTGGTGAAAGCAAGATCGTCCTAGCTTTCGGCACTTCCTTCTTTATGGCTTTAAGAGCCCGGTCAATTGGCTCTACATTCATTATCATACCTACGCCACCGCCGAAGGGCGCATCATCTACCTTGCGGTGCTTATTTAGCGTATAATCCCTCAGGTCATGTACCCGTATATCCAACAAACCTTTTTCGCAGGCACGTTCTATAATGCTTTCGCCAAAAGGAGACTCAAACATCCCCGGGAAAATACTAACAATGTCAAACCGGAGTGTCCTCAAACAATCCCTCAACACAATGGAAAATAAGTTTACCCTGCTCGAGGTCGATGGTTTGCACCACAGAATCTATCATAGGAATCAACCATTCTTTACCCTCGCCTCGCACCACATAGACATCGTTACTACCTGTTTCAACTATCTCTTCTATGACACCATAATATTTTCCAGTGTCATTAAATACATTTAATCCTTCAATCTCAAAGCGATAAAATTCTCCCTCGGGCAACGGTTCAAAATCTTCTCTGGCGACCCTCACCTCATGTCCCGCGAAACTTTTAGCTGCTTCAATGTTGTTGATACCACCCAACTTAAGAATAAAGGGAGACTTAACACCACGAACAGACTCAATCTTTAACTGTATTTCTCCTAAACAAACCCGCTGACCACTTTGCACCGTAGCACTATTCTGCTCGGAAGGATAAAACTTCAACTCCCCTTTTAAACCGTGAGTTCGTGTTACTTTTCCAACCGGAATCCAGTTCATATTATTCCATTATTTCCAGCACGGCACGTTGTTTCAATTTAGTCGCAGTCGCATTCAAAATAGTTCGTATAGCATGAGCCGTTTTACCCTGCTTTCCTATGACTTTGCCAAGATCATCTTTCGCGACCCGTAACTCAAGGACAGTAGTTTTATCACCCTTCACTTCTGCTACTTCCACTTCGTCAGGTTGATCTACTAGCGACTTGGCAATAATCAATATCAGATCTCTCATGACACTCTCCTTAACTGGCCAAC
>CAYYIR010000019.1:0-1153 GCA_964471995.1 uncultured Nitrospina sp.
AACACAAGAAATAAAATTATCAAAATCAATTCCATTCCACCCGGTTTTTCAGGAGTAGCTTTTTCCTCATTATGGGTGTCAGGATCTTCCGTTGTCATGATTCAAGGTTTTTGCAGCCAACTCTTAGCTAATTTACGAGCTTTTGAAATCTGATCACTATTCATTTGCCGTTCCACGAAAACACGATTCTTCTTTCCTGCTTCCTGCCCCAGCTTTTCTGAGATCAACAACCATTTATCGGCCTGCACAATATTTTTTTCAACACCCGTTCCCTTAAAATACATCATACCTAATATCAATTGAGCTGCAGCGTGACCTTTTTCTGCCAGAGGCACTAACATCTTATAAGCAGTTTCAAAATCTCGATTATTTGCAATTCTTACCGCATCCTGAAAATCATCCGCCTTTACAAAACTCGGGGAGACGATCCCGTACAATAAAAATAATGTTATTATCAACTTTCTAATATTTAAAGTTAATCGGATCATATTTATTTTTATGAAAAAAAATCCACCCAGGGGAGCTGAGTAGATTTTAAAGAGGCAATCACCTTTAAAGGGTCATCGCCAAGAAGCGATCCTCCCCCCTACCTCCAAATCATCTTATTTTTTTTCTATACCTTTGATTATCGAATTTCCTTTAGGGGCATGGTTTCTCAAATGTTCGCGCACCAACATAACGGCATGATTATCATCCATTGCCTTAATGAAAATGCTGAAATCATCTTCTGTCTTATCTTTTTCATTTATTAAAACACCTTTTACTTTGAAATTATACTCTTTAGGTGGCATGGTATTCTCAGCTTTATTTAAAAATCTATTATATAAAATCTACCAAAACCATCAAATTATCTATTTAAAGAGTTTTTTATGCAGGATGGAAAAAATTTCAGGATAGCTATTCGAATGCCAGAAGTATTTTATGTACTTCGAAACCATGAATCGAAAGAACCAGACCGGTTTGAAGTAGAATCAGAGTTGATAAAAATACACCTATTGGATGAAGAAGTCCCTGTTTCTTCAGAGGTACAATTGGGGAGAGAGCAAATTGATGCTCTTTGTAAAATACTTAATTCTAAATTTACCACCGAAACAAAAAATATCTCTTCCTTTAAAAATTATATTTTTAATCTGGAATCCTCATCAAGGAAAGC
>CAYYIR010000019.1:1253-15999 GCA_964471995.1 uncultured Nitrospina sp.
TGAAACAAAAATACCATTGACTTAAATAACCTCGGGGTTTATTTTTACTGAACAAGATTTGCTTATTTACAACATTTAAATGGAGTTCTTATGAAGAAGAAGCTCCTCACGATCGTAGTAATTTTTGCATCTCTCTTGGTTTTTTTCCTCAGCCATTCCGCCCAAGCTAATACTAAGGCTTGTATCGGATTACTCCAACCTATTGATAATCAGGTTGCCAGCGTCAAAGCTCAAGGAGGAGTTTGGGAAGCTTTTGAAAAAAGAGAAAACTTTCGAAAATTTTCCACAATAGCGCTTCACCTCGACCAAAAAGCTATCTCCCTTATTTATACGCTCGACTACGTTTGCGCTGCTTTAAATCGAATTCCCCGCAACGATGTCTCTAATTATATTTTACCCCTTTGGCGTGATAGAGGAGAAAAAGAATTCATTAAATACCAAACAGAAGGTTATGGGTATGCTCTAGAAGAAGTTATGACATGGGTAGATTACGCAAAATTTTATGAAAAGAATTTTAAGCGTCAGCTGGACTTTTCAAAAGTCCGTGAAACAATGAAAAAATCTCAACCCCTCGTAGATCGATTTGTTAATATAGTCCGCAAAGTCAGGAAAACTAACAAAGTAAAAGAGGTTGTTGAAGAATCAAATACTTTAATAACCGACTTTGCAAAGCTCCAGGAAGAAGATCCCATTCTTAAACAAGCAAATAATGAGAATGCTGCAATTCCCCATGCTTCGACATTAACTGAATCTGCTGATGAAATGTAAAGATAGATGACAGAAATTCAATGCACTGAATGTAAAGCTTTTATTGCACGCTATAAGGGATCGGGTGAACTAGACTTATTGTTTCTGGACACAGTTATAAAACCCAACGTGCTTGCTGAGTTGAAATCTTCAAGTAAGGAAAACCTACCTTTCCTTTTTTGTCATGAATGCGGACGTAAACTGGGCAAACCGGCCAGCAATAAAATAGGGCGACTTGCCTATAAAATGGTCAAAGGTTCGTTTCGAAAAAAAGGTGTCATTAAAGCCATGACCCCAAGTCCACACACCAGTTGGCGCTAATGTTAATGACGCTAACGGAAAGGGACCAACCTTCAATTCTGCCATTTTTAAGTCTGTTGACATTTTTTAGTCTGGCATTGTCCGGGCCAGGTTCGATCAATTTTAATAAAACAAACTTATATACAAAATGAGTAAAAGCTCAAAGATTGTCCTAGCTGTTCTTGCCATTTTAATAGTTATCTTGTTTTATCTGATGTGGAAAGGCCTTGGTGGCGAGCCCACCATAGCTCCTCGAGCCCCTCTTTAGGTCCATAAGAAGGATATCGACATAATATTCAAAATGTGCGCTAAGTAACCCCTCAATTAATCAAGAGGTTTCATCTCTCTCTATTTATTTCACATTTTAGGCCATCAAGTCTTTTCTCTTAAATACCGTAATATTTTATATGGAGAACGTTAACCAAGTTGTTAATTTCTTGAGCAAATTTACGGAAATAGAAAAAAAACAGGCCAATGAGATAGCCGGTGGGAATTTTGAAAAGTTACTTGTTGAGTTTAAAGCAATACAAACAAACTTTGGTGAAAAAAAACGAACCCGGAGTTCTATATATAAGTTTGGGAATTTTCGTGCCTACGACATTAGAGATATCTTTTTTTTACAGCAAAAACAGGGAAAGAAAACTGAGGTTCAAATATTTGATAAGGACGCTCCTTTTGATCTTAAAAAATTAAGAAGAGATTCTGCCACCCACCTTAATGTACCTACCTTTTTGGAAAAACGGTTTGAGCCCTTTGGACCAACCCTAATCAGCAAATTTATATAAGTAGAATTTAACAGGCATTATACCCAGCGATTTCTAAAATATTTTGATACTCACCTAGCCCTTAACTTTTATTTGCTTTACGCATGACTATAATTGGATTTCTATTTCACTTGCCGTCCATGCCATAGATTCATTTGCTCCGCCTGCAAAGCCCAATTTACTAACGACTATAATGCCGAAAGCAGTAGGTTTTTTAAACCAGTCAATCACCGTGGGTACGATAGATTTTGGATCCATACCTTGTTCAATAAGTTGGTAAGCGCGAAATGCAGTCATCTGCATTGCAATTGCTTCTCCATCTCCTGTTGCTGCCACGGCACCTTCCGACCCTACATAGAGCCCACATCCTATTAATGGAACATCTCCCACTCGGCCTAATATGGCATCATCGATACCTCCTGTACTGAGTGCTGCGGCAAACTGGTCACCATCACGTATTACGCAACCCACTGTGTCGGTGGTTGAAAAATCTTTTCCTGTATTGGCGATTTCTTCTTGAGAAACCGTTTTACAGCCTTGGTTCAAAGCAAACTCTGCCGCACCTGCACCCGCCAAAACACGATACTCCGATTGGCTGACTATACGTGCAACCTGGACAGGATTCCTGAAACCTTCTAGACAGGCAACGGCTCCAAAGCTACCAGAACTATCCATGCATGACGCGTCCATTTGTACTGTTCCATCCATGCGACGATGAGAACCCACTCCTGCATTGAAACGGCTATCATCCTCAAGTGTTGTCACTGCACTGCAAGCGGCGTCCAGAACGGATTCGCCAGTTTGTAGCCCCATCATTCCAATTTGACCAGCAACTGCAGTACCATCAGCGTGGGCAGAGTCAGACCCGGCTCCACCGTGCGTTAAAATTACGATCTTTTTTTTATCCATCATAATGTTTTTTAAGACAAAGAGACCAATAGTTGTAGCGTTATTATAAATGAGGTATTCTAAAGGCCAACCAAAAAACATATATTAACCAATGGTCAAGTTTTGTCTACAGTGTAAAAATGCCTTCTGGGGAGGTCAATATTGCCCAAAATGTGAAGGTCAAATTGAGTTGCTTGATGCGGCCTTACCTGAGAATAAAAAATATCTTCCGGAACTCAATATCGATGTGCGCCCTAAATATTATGCGCGTAGCTCAATGTTGCTGTCCTGTTTCGGATTTGTCATGGCGCTTCCACTTGGCGCGTTCATCTTCCTCAGAGGAATATCTTCTAGCGACAATTTGATGTTGTGGTCTTCTATCGGATTAGGCACTGTTGGTATAGTCTCCTGGGGCTGCTGGTATCTTGCCCATCGACTCTTCGACAAACAAATGGAAGATGTAGAAACCGAAAACAAAGAACCTCAACTCGACTAGCAAGGAAAGTTTTTCAACCTATTAGTCGTTAGATTTTAAGTAAAAAATATTTTTCGCCTCAGAAAATAAATATTATCTTCGACCCCTGTCAAATTAGCTGTCTTAATTATTATCCACACCTTTTTAATTTCCTGGCAAAATTTAATTGTTTTTTAAGGCTTTTTCAAAAAATATTAAATTATAACCTTGTTTTTTAAAGCAATTCTAAAATCTAGACAAAAAATTAGTTTTTGTTTAGATTTTAGTTGAAATTTTTAAAATAATGTATAAAATATTAACTATATGAAGTTATATTTTTACCTATAATCAATGCTATAGGTAATAAAAAATATTAAAAACAATAGCTTCAAAATACAAGGGCTCACAATTCATTGAGCAATGGAGAAAAAATGGAAAATAACAAGCAAGCAGTAATTCTTATAGGCCATGGAGGACTACCGAGCGATATCCCCAAAGAAGTTGTTGAAGATTTTATGAAAATCCATAAACACAGAATGAGAACGGGCATTGACATAACTTCAAAGGAAATCGAGTTAGATTCTACAATCAGAAACTGGGAAAGAACTCCTGACTCGGACCCTTATAAATATGGCCTAGAAAAATTGGCCCATCATCTTGCTCCTAGGTTAGAAGATTATATTTTAAAAACAGCCTATAACGAATTTTGTTACCCATCAATTGAGCAAGCTGCTGATGAACTGGCAAAGGAGAATGTTACAGAAGTCACCCTTATAACTACCATGATAACCCCAGGAGGTTCTCACTCTGAAAAAGAAATACCAGAGGAGGTAGATGCTCTTCGCCTTAAATATCCAAAAATGAGTTTTCAATATGCTTGGCCCTATGATCTGGATATTTTTTCAAATCTTTTATCTGATCATATTAAAAGTTTTACTAAAACGTCAGCCATATAAATTTGCACAGGTAAAAATATGTTTATACAAAAATATCTTTATAAAGGCCTGAATGTGGTTAAGTTACCTAACCTAGTATTAAATTTAATCTTTACCCTAATTCTTAGCGTAGCTGGATTTCTCTCATTCTTTATTTCTCCAAGTTATTCCTTAGGGTGGCAGGACGAAGAATGGCTTAAAGCAGGATGCCCAAAGAATATTTCTGGCAACTGGGTAGCTGATAACCCTATAAATAAGAATTTAAAATCAATGTCTTTCAATAATAAAGAAATCACTTATACCTATACCTCTCAAAGCGATAAGACTCAAAGGTTTGGAATTGTTAAATCTTCTTTTGTAAAAGAAAACCAATTTGTAAAAATGAAAATTAAACCATTAAATAATAAAAAACATACCATTATTAAAATCCGTCCTCATTTAGTGCATATTGGTTCAAAAGGGGAAAAAGAAACTTCCAGTTGTATGATAAAGGTCTTCAGTTTTAATACGGAAAAACATGCACAAACTCATAGATATTCCAGCTGGAATATTTTTAGATTTATAAAGTATTAATAAGGTTTGTTATGGATTAGAAAAGGTAGGTAGGCTATGGCTTATGAATGCAAAGTTTATGATAAAAATGGAAAGCTTAAAAAAATAGTAAAAGAAAGCCAAATAACTAAAAATGGTAAAGAAATTTTTAATCAACCTTCAACAAAAAAAATAAGTTCTTTTATAAACAGTTTTAAAGAACCTAATATAGAGGTAAATAAGGGTACAAAATTTTACAATAAAATATGCATAGTTTGTAATATCGAATTTCATCCTCGACATCCGAATTCAAAATATTGCTCACATGAATGCCAAAAAAATTTGTATCTTGAAAAGAAAAAAGCAGAAAAAAAATAAAAAATACAAAGGGAAATCCCGGTTAATACTTTCGGGGTTGGGAG
This sequence comes from uncultured Nitrospina sp., assembly GCA_964471995.1. Taxonomy (GTDB): domain Bacteria; phylum Nitrospinota; class Nitrospinia; order Nitrospinales; family VA-1; genus UBA8687. The sequence continues at coordinate 6,295 of CAYYIR010000019.1, forward strand.
TCCTCAGTTTTTAAATTTGCCGCCTGTGCAAAAATTTAAAAACCTGAGAACCGGGGTTTCCCTTATTTTCTAAATCCAAAAATTTAACTCCTTCCTCGGGAACCAATATCTTTTCTATAGTGAACACCCCTCCAATTAACCTTACCAACAGCATCATAAGCAACTTGGATAGCAGTTTCTGTGTTTTCGCCGGAAGCAGTGACACCTAAAACTCGACCGCCATTGGTTAATACTTTTCCGTATTTTTCTTTAGTTCCTGCATGGAATACTACCACTTCAGGAGTGGAGTTCGCATTTTTCAATCCTGAAATAATTTCTCCTTTTTGATAAGTACCAGGATACCCTTCGGCAGCCATCACCACACATACCGATGATTTATTTTTCCAATTTACTTGGCATTGACCCAGAGTTCCGTCAATACAAGCTTCAAATAAGGGAATGATATCAGTATCCATCCTAACCATGAGTGGCTGAGTTTCTGGATCACCAAAACGCACATTGAACTCAAGAATCTGTGGACCAGTTTTAGTCAACATCAAACCGGCATAAAGAATTCCCTTATAAATTCGACCTTCCTGTTGCATGGCCCGAACCATAGGCAGCATAATTTTATCGCGAACTTTTTGCTGCATTATTTCAGTAAAAACTGGTGCCGGTGAATAGGCACCCATACCTCCTGTATTAGGCCCAATGTCTCCATCATAAACTGCCTTATGGTCTTGAGCCGAATCCATCAGCAAAACCGTTTGCCCATCACTAAAAGCCAGGACTGAAATTTCTTGTCCTTCAAGAAATTCCTCTACAACAATTTGATCCCCGGCTTCTCCGAACAACCTCTGCCTCATAATTGTATCGACAGCAGCAAGAGCCTCCCTGGAAGATCGGCATAGCAACACCCCCTTACCCGCTGCAAGCCCATCGGCTTTTACAACAAGTGGACAATTTTTGGCTTGGATGTATTTTGTGGCACTTTCGGCAGAGGTAAAAATTTTATATTCTGCGGTAGGAAGTCCATATTTCTGCATAATATCTTTTGAAAAAGATTTACTACCTTCTAATTCTGCTGCAATTGCATTGGGCCCGAAAATGCGTAGCCCCTTTAACTCAAATTGATCTACGATACCCATTACAAGAGGTTGTTCTGGACCAACCACAGTCAACCCAATTTCTTTCTTCAAGGCAAACTGCAACAAACCTCCTATATCGTCTGCCGCGATAGGAATGTTATCAGCAATTTCACTTGTTCCTGCGTTACCTGGTGCGCAAAAAATTTTTTCTACTTTTGGGCTCTGTTTTATCTTCCAAACCAATGCATGTTCGCGTCCACCACTTCCAATAACCAAAACCCGCATATTCTCTCCCTAGAATCCATGTATAATTACTTAAAGAATTTATATAAAATGCCTTCGTGTTGCAACTCTGTTTCCTTCGAATCGATTAAAATGTTAAAGCTTGAATCAGTTTCAAAATCCTTTGGCGAAAAACCTGTTCTCAAAGATATTTCTCTTGAAATTAGAGAGGGAGAAAGGTTTACCCTTTTAGGGCAAAGCGGTTGTGGCAAATCTACCCTTTTACGCCTTATAGCTGGCTTTGAAACCCCTGACAAAGGAAAAATTTGGATAGAGGGCAAAGAAGTCAACTCTCTTCCGATTGAAAAAAGGCCTATTGGATTAATTTTTCAAAACTATGCTTTATTTCAACATATGACTGTTTATGAAAATATTGCTACCGGACCGCGAGTAAGGCATCTTTCAGAATCCGAAATAGCCAAACAAGTCGACGAACTTTTAGAATTAACACACTTAAAGAAAGTGAAAAACTCTTACCCTAAAAATATAAGTGGAGGTGAAGCTCAAAGAGTTGCTTTAGCACGTGCAGTTATTAATCGGCCAAAAATACTTTTACTCGATGAACCGCTTTCTGCACTCGATCCCAATCTTAGACAGTATTTGAGGCTAGAACTTGTAGAGATGCAAAAAGCTCTGGGAATAACATTTCTTTTTGTAACTCACGATAAGGAAGAAGCCATGAGTATAGCCACTGAAATGTGTATCATGGAAAAGGGTTCTATAAAACAATATGGATCACCCAAAGAGCTATATGAGAAACCAAAATCTTCTTTTATAGCTACTTTTCTGGGTGAATTAAACTGCCTAAATGGAACGGTAGAAAAAAAAAGTGGGAACTTAACAACGCTTTCACTAGGTGTAAACGGAAGAATCCAGTTTTTATCTAATGCCAATGGATCTAAAAAGCAAAAATGTTATATCCGACCAGAAAAAATATTTTTTGATTCTGGTCAAGAACTCACCAGCGAGATAAATCGGCTTGAAGGAACTATTGTTAATAGTGATTTTTTTGGAAGTCATACCCGTTACCAAATTAAACTGGCAGATGGCTCTCATTTAAAGCTATCTATTCACCACAGAAAAACAACAAAAAATAAATATGCTAATGGAGAATCTGTTAGAGTTTTATTCGCAATTTCCGATGTATTTCAAATCAATGAAAAATAAATCATTTCTTTTTTTATTAAATCTTTTTATCAGTTTCTTCCTTATTAGCGGTTGTAGCAACTATGGTAACCATGAAGACAATACCTATATTGTGGCAACTGACGCAACTTTAGCACCTATGTCTTTTATGAGCGTTGGAAATGACATAATTGGCTTCGAACCTGATTTAATTAAGGCCATAGCTGACAAGGCTGGATTTAATATCCGCCTGACTAACGTCGAATGGGCAGGTCTTTTTGGTGGGCTGATAACTAATAAATTCGACATGGTTATAAGTTCTGTAACCGTCTTGGAAGAAAGAAAACAACGAATGGATTTTAGTGTCCCTTACCTTAAAAGTGGTCTAGCTCTGGTTGTCCACAAAAATCAAAAAAAAATAATTTCGTTTGAAGATGCCAAAAAAAATAATGCTCTGATTGGGTCTCAAATAGGAACCACCTCTTATTATTTTCTAGAAAAAGAACCTTTGGTAAAAATAAAAGGTTACCAAATGTACGGTCATGCTATTTCTGATCTGATCAATGGGAAGTTGGATGCAGTATTAGGAGAAAGTTCTGGAACATTATTCTATAAAAACAAACCATTGTTTCAGGAAATAAAAATGGTTGGAGAAATTTTATCTGATGAGTCGTATGGAATAGTTTTAAGAAAAGGTGAAAAAAAACTTATGACTCGAGTCAATTCTTCGCTTAAAATTTTGATTGAAAACGGAACTGTTGCTCGGCTTCATAAAAAATGGGACTTAGGCCAAGCTGCAAAGGTTCCCAAATAATTCCGTTCCATAAAATTTGGGAACTTATGAAAAAAATACTTTCAAATTCCGAAAACTTACATTCGCAAAAATGGGCTTGGAATATTGCAGTGTTGGCAAGTGTTTTCTTCCTTATTTATTTACCTTCAAAAGAATCCTTTACAGCAAGTAACCATTCCGGTGGATATCTTGAGCTTTTATCACTTTTGCCTGCAGGAATTTATTATACAGTGCTAGTTACTTTACTTGGCAGCTTAGCTGCAATTTTAGTTGGATTACTTGTAGGCTTAGGAAAAATTTCTAAAAACCCGGCAATTCGTATTCCGGTTTCCTTTTACATAGAAATATTACGTGGTATTCCTTTACTAGTACTTTTGTTTTATATTTATTATGCCTTAGGTGAATTTATTCAAATACCACCATTGGTAGCGGCCGTTGCGGGTTTTGGATTTAGTTATGGGGCTTACATGGCCGATGTTTTTCGATCAGGGATCGAAGCTGTTCCAAAAGAGCAAGCAGAGGTTGCCCGGAGTCTGGGTATGAATGAAAAAGAGGCCTTAATTCAAATAGTTTTGCCTCAGGCGATGCGAACCATAATCCCAGCTATTGGGAATCAAACTCTGGGAATGCTTAAAGATACAAGTTTAGTTTCTGTGCTGGCGATATCTGATATTTTGCGTGTGGGTAATGAATATGCTACTAAACATTTTAATTTTTTCGAAACCTATACCTATGTTGCTTTAACCTACCTCCTACTTACACTTTTACTTTCACAATTGGTCCATAAATTAGAATACCGTTATCGCATTTAGAAGTATTGCAAAAGTGCTAATACCTGCCTCCGCTATTTGTCTCGCTGATCTATCAGGTATAATTTGAACCTTAATTACATGGTAATCACTACAAAATAAATTACTTGAAGAACTTTAGGCTAAAACTTGAATAGAAAATAGAATTAAGAAAATTGCAAGCAGTATTAGTTTGTTCATAGGTCACCTTTCAAATAAATGTGTTGCTAGAAGTTCACCTTAATTTATTTCTTTTTTGTTTTAAGTATTAGGCTTCTTATGAGACACTTTATCATAACAATTTTACTCATTTTAACTAGAAATTTGGCTGCCAAATGAGGTACTTTTTTTAAGAGAATATTATGTAAAAAATATTTTTTAGATCTTGAGGGAGGATTGGAATGAATGCAACATTAGGTAATAAAGAAAATGTAGATGCTGATAATTATTTTTTGCTAGCAGCAAGGGCCTGGAATAATCAAACAGAAGACTACACCACCATTGAAGATTCTGAGACATCCTTAAAATATTTCAAAAACTACCCCGATGCAGAGGAATTATATCAGGAAGGCGGATTATCTGTATTCCCTTATCTAAAGGGGAAGGATATTAAACTCGACTTAATTCATGTCCGCTTTGGGGTTAATCGTTTAGTACTAAGCCGCATAGTAGTTTAATCCCTTCCAAAAAATTTTACACGAATATAAAAATTTACCTTTTGCGTTCTAATTTTTGTTCCCTTTCAAATTTATTTCCATGTACATTAGGATATTTTTCAAGCCTCGATCAAATCAAAATTTTTCTTATCTATATTTACTTCCTTTAAATAAAGTTCAAGTCGGTTGCTTGTTTTCTAGTTCAACTATTAGGGATTTAATTCTAGCGGTACCCGGTTCAGTTGGGCTTAGACGAAGTGCTTCTTTTAAGTAATGGAGTGCTGTAGGAATATCATTTTTAAATTGATAGTAAATCATACCCAAGCTTAAATGAACAGCAAACATATCTGGTTTTATTTCCAATACTTTCTGGTAATTTTCTATAGCTGCAGGGATATTTTTAATTTGCATTTGAATATTTGCCATATTCATATAGGGTAAAGCAAATTTAGGGTCTAGTGTTCCTGAAGTCCGATATTCCAACATTGCAAGGTCTAATTGCCCTTTCATCATCATCGCATTTCCTAAACCAAAATGTGCTCTGGCATGGTTTGGCTGCATTTTTATAAACTTATTAAAATTCTCAATAGCCTCGTCAAAACTACTTAACTCCATAGACAAGTATGCAAGATTATAAAAGGCTTGCTCAAAATAAGGGTTAAATTGAATCGCTTTTTTGTATGCCTCTACAGCCGCATGCTTTTTCCCAGTCAAATGGTAAGCCCGAGCAATATTATAATATGCGGGACTATAATCAGATTTTTGATTTAAAGCTTTTTTAAAATAGTTTATTGCTTCTTCGTAATTTTTTTGTTTCCCATAAATATTTCCCAAATTATTTAATCCAAAAAAATAATTAGGATTGATTTTCAAAGCCTGTTTAAACTCTATAATGGCCTCATTATAATTCCCGACTTTATCGTGGGCTTGACCCAAGTTGTTATAAGGTCTTACTAAATTAGGAGATTTATATTTTGCATCAGCCCATAAAGTAAACTCGTCTTTCCAGACTTTATTTCTATCTATTGCTATTAAAGAAAACAAAACTACGATTAATAACATTACCAATTGAACTGAAAAGTATAAAAACCTTTTTGAAATTATTTTCAAGCAAGTTAAATAAATCCAACTGAAAATCGAAGCTGCTACCAAAGTAAAACCAACTAATGGTAAATAAGTCCGGTGCTCCATTACCGGGTCTAATAAAGGAATAAAGCTTGATGTTGGCAACAGGGTTAAAAATATCCAAGCGAGTCCAAACCCGGAACATCTCTTTTCAATCCCCCAAGCAGTGTTTGGTGCGTTACCAATGGAGATTCTAATCCAAATAATTATTAATATGCTCAGTGAAAATAACCCTAACCAATTTTTTGGATTTAACCAATTTTGAAGGATTGGAAAATTTATATCTAAATTTAAATTAAATGGAAATAAAAATTTTCTGAAATACTCAAAGGGAACAACTGAGGTTTGAGTCAGAAGCCAGGTTGATGATGATAATTCTGCTGAAGATGCAGCTAAAAAACCTCCACCAACAAATTGTTTATATCCAATTCCAGCAAAAATAGGGATTAATAAGAGCAAAACCCATTTGCCATATACCGATAACCAACTTCCGAAACTTTTTTTCCAAATAAAATAAAAATGAAAAATAAATAAAGCTGCTGGAAGGGTAATAATGATTTCTTTAGTTAACACCCCAAATAAGAAAAATAAGAAAGAACCAAAAAAGGAAATACGTCCTGATCTTTTATTAAAATTTCTTTCATTGAATCCTTTGAAAAATAAAATTAATGACAAAATATAAAATATTGTCGCCAATATTGATGATCGGCTAGATATATAAGTTACAGATTGCGTGCTAAGAGGGTGAAGTGCGAACACCAAAGCAGAAAAATAGGGCCATGAAAATAAATGGGAAGTGTTTTTACTCGTGTGTTTTCCCAAAAAAAATATTATCTGTTGGACCAATTTATAAACAAGAAGGGTGGCTATAATATGAAATAAAATATTAAAAACATGATAGCTCCAAACCTCAAATCCACTAATTGAATAATTTAAATTAAAAGAAAGGATAACAAGGGGTCGCTGAAAAAAACTTAAAATGAACTCTGGAATTTTGTCTAATCCACGGACCCATGGTTTTTCAAGAATTGAAGGAATATCATCAAAATGAAATGTATTTAAAATTGTATTGCTATAAACTAATACAATTAATAGCGCCAAAGACAATTTAGAATAAATTGAACTCATAATTAGGTTTATTTAACTGGTAGTTTTAAGGTTAGAAAATTTTATTATTTTAATAAACTCTTCTTCGGTTTGATCCGTTACTTTTTCCCAGGAATAATATTTTTCAGCCGTTTCTCTGCATTTTGATTTTAAATTTGAAAAAAATTCAGGATTGTCCAAAAAATTCTCCAAGCCTTTTGACAACGATTCTGGAGAAATTCCTTCAAAGATAAGATTTTTATCAATTTGTTCCAATATTTCTATTGTTGCTCCTACCGGTGTTCCCATTACTGCCAAACCGCTTGCAAAAGCTTCTGCCGTTACTATGCCAAAACCTTCGATAGCTGTTGTAGGAAGAACAAACAAATCTGCAACCTTATAGTATATGGGTAGTTTTTCTCTAGAAACCAATCCTGAAAGTTTAATTATTCCGGATAAATTTTTTTCCGTTATCAAATTTTCTAATTTCTTTCGCAAACTTCCTTTGCCTACAATAATTAATTGGAAGTTTAAATTAGGAGTTTTTTTAATTAGCATCTCCGTAGCTAGCACTAGATTTTCCAGTCCCATTCTTTCTTCTAACCTTCGCACCGTTAAAACTGTTGGTGGTTTTTCTTCTATGTTTAATAACCTACGTAGTTCATATAAATTTTCTTTCGGTCTTAAAGGTTGAAACTCCTTTAAATCTACCCCCCCTGGAATTATTACAAGATTTGATTTTGAAAATGAAAAATATTCTTTAAAACGTTTTTTCGAATATTTACTTAAAAAAAGAATGGTCCCCGAAAACTTGTAACATGTCCATTCGATAATTCGAATTACTTGCAATTTTAAATTCAAACTCAAAGATAATTTTTCCTTACCCAAAGAATTTATTTTTTCTTCATCAAACCAAGAACTATGAAAATGATAAACCTTAGGAATCCTCCACAAACTGGGTAGTAACAGGGCAATAAATCCAATTAAAGGATTATGAATATGAATAAGATTGATTGGTTCAGACCTTAAAATTTTTTTTATTTGTTTTCTAATGGCTTTCCAAAGTAAAAACATATTTTTACTTGCCTTAAGGGAAACCCGAAAATATTGAATTCCATCCACTATCTCATTTGACATCTGGGTTTCAGATGATTTACAGGTTAGTTGGTAAACCTTATGACCTCTTTTTGCGAGTCGCTTGTTTATTTGGTAAGTCAAGCCCCAGGCTCCACCTACTTCATCTGGATAACAATGATATTGAAGAGAAAGAAGAAAGATAAAATTTTTGGGTTTTTGCATAATGTTTCAAAATAACTTAGTTGAGTACTTTTATGACCAGAAAATCCAAGGCCTTTCTATTATAACTCTGGCTTAATTTTAACCGAGGCTTTACTTCGGTAACCATTGAAACCTTTTGATTAATAATATATATTAGAATGAGTGTATTGTTTAATAAGTATGGGGGCGATCCGGTTTCGACGGGAGAGCTGATGCAAAGGTTGCATGTACGGGATGCCGTTGGCCCGTTAAAAAACGGCTTTTACATAATCGCCAACGATTATGATGTTGCTGTAGCCGCTTAATTTAAACGGTTACCGTCCGCCACATCCATGTTCGCGGGAAGTGGATCGGACGTCATTCAGCGAACTGGTTCCGTTTGCATGTTCCAGGTAAATGGGATGAGATTTTTAGGAACTGGTTTCGACTTGATCCTGCTTCTGGGAGTTAGTCGAGATGAGATTCAAATCAGAAGATAAGCATGTAGATGCCTTTGACTGAAACCTTTCGGACGGGGGTTCGATTCCCCCCGCCTCCACCATATCTCGCTATTTAAACCAAAACCTTCTGTTTTTCCCTGGTTTTTTCTGCTTGGATTACTTTCACAAGGAGACAAATAAACTAGCCTTATATAAGCTAGGATCAATAGAAAAACGAGATTACATATTAGTTTTTCTTTCTTGAATTTCCGCTCTTCTTACCTTTGCAAGTTTCGCGATGTCTCCCAAAGCTTTTCTTGCACGAGCAGCTGCAGCTTTAACATTTTTAGTTTCAAAGGTTTCATTTTCCGCAAGATATGTTTCGTAAGCAGAAACAATTTGGTCGTGTGTCATACTACACTCCTTTACAAGGTTTAATTATTTGCTGGGTTAAGAATTACCACATTATCGAAGGCAAGATCAACAGAATACTAATAAAATTTGATTTATTTTTTAATTAAGAAATCCTTTATAATTAATATAATAACATTTTTAATTATGACACCTCAGAATTGGTTTAAAAATTATGTCTGAAATTGGCAGAAGGTTTTCCCTTGACAAGGTAAATGTTGACCCAACCCTGAAAAATAAAATTTTTTCAGCCGATGGGGATGAACATATTGGCGATTGGAATGGAGAGTGTATCGATGAATTAGTAACAGAAATTGATCGTATCGAAGAAAGAGCTGACCCAAATTATTCTAGCTTGCCTCATAGAAAAAATATTCCTGAAGATTTGAGGTTAGAAGTCGAAAAAGATTTACCAATTTGGACATGTGATACGAAAGGTCGATGTTTGGCAGGAGATAATGGTAATGAAATAAAAACCGTCGATGAAATTAGGGAATTATATAAAACAAAATATGGAAGCATTGAAAAATTTAAAGAAAAACTAAAAGCAGATCGAGAAAAGTTCGTAAGAGAAATAAAGCAGAAGTCGGAGGAAGAATAAATTTTATAGTGCAAAAATTATTATTTGACTAAAAAATTTATTTAATATTTAAGGTAACCATTAAAATACTCGAT
>CAYYIR010000020.1:0-15942 GCA_964471995.1 uncultured Nitrospina sp.
ACGATAAACCGGCTTCGGTATAAAATTCCGGATAATCCGCAACAGGTCCAAATTGAAATCACCAATCGATGCAATATGGACTGCCCCATGTGCCAACGAGAAGATTTAGGTATTGAATTGGAACATATGGAATGGCCTAATTTTACTGCCGTCATAGATAAATTGAATAACTCCGAGAATATTACGCTCACTGGTTGGGGAGAGCCCTTCATACATCCACGGGTATTCGATATGATTGCTTACTGTAAAGAACGCGGGCATCGGGTAATGATTACTTCCAATGGCCTGTTCACAAAACCGGATGTCGTTAATGATATTCTTAAATCTGGATTAGATAGCGTCACATTTTCTATTGATAGTATTAATGGTAATGAAACTGTGGTTGAAGGACATACTAGTTCAAAAGTGTACGAAAATATTGAAGCCGTGATTCGTGGACGTAAAGGCAAAATTCCGAATGTACGCCTACAAGCAACAATTCATTCTGGTTGCGAAAATGATCTCTATGATGTTATTCGTTATGGGGGGCGAATTGGTTGTGATGTGGTGAATGTGGGTCGACTGGATCGTCAATTTCGGCCTAATTTGAAAAGACCTGATGCTAGAGAAGAGAAACTCATTTACCTAAGAGCAGATGAAATAGCTCAGGCCGTAGGAATTCAACTGGACTGGCTACAATATTCTGTGTCACACGGAATCACCCGATTTTTCTATAAACTCTTACGTAAAAAATTGCACAAATCAGGAACCTATTGCTTGAAAACTTTTGATTATGCCTACGTCACGCGCGAAGGCCATGTAACACCATGTTGTCTTCTGCCTAACTCAAAAATGGGCAACCTGATTACGGACAACCTAAAAAGTATCTGGCAAAACGAGAAGTTTGATTATTTTCGCAAAAATTATAGAAATACCTGCGGTGAATGCGACTTATGGACTATTGATCAGGTCAACACCTCGCAAACAAGCATTTGCAAGCCCAAAGAACAGTTGGCAAAAGTTTAATAAGCCATTTTCAATCTAATATATTCACGATTTTCCTAATACAAATTAAAAGTAGGTTGAGCATTCTTTTGCTTTATAGACGTTGACCTGTTGCCAGTAGCGATGGGTCAGGTTATGATCTGAGGTCGTTCCAGTAGATAAAAATTATCCAAAACAGTTTTTAACACCATCATGGCCGAACCCCATTCAAAACCCCAACAGATTTTCGTAGATCGTCGTCCGCTTTGGATCGTGCTGTTTGATCGGCTACGTAGATATTTGTTTCTTGGTCTTTTCTTTGGGGTTTTCTTTGTCCTATTGATGACCGTGGAAGGCCCCAGTGATCTTTCAACGGAAGGCTACAAAGTGCTTTGCCTTTTTCTCCTTTGTGTCTTGCTATGGTCGACCAATCTGATTCCATTATCCATAACAAGTCTCTTGGCCATTGCAGCGGTTCCCTTATTGGGAGTGATGGAAGCATCTAAGGCGTATTCCTATTTTGGCAACAAAGCCGTATTTTTTATTCTTGGTGTTTTTATATTGTCTGCCTCTATGATCGCATGTGGGCTAAGCACAAGAATTTCTATTTATGCGATGAGATACTGGAGTAATTCGCCATCACAATTAATTACTTCTATATATTGTTTTGCGGGATTAAGCTCCTGCTTTATGTCTGAACATGCAGTAGCCGTAATCCTATTTCCAATCATTCATGAAATTGCACAGTCGCTAAACTTAAAAAGAGAAAATTCGATTTTCGGTAAGGGTATGTACTTTGCTATGGCATGGGGATGTATAATAGGGGGAGCCATGACAGTTCTCGGCGGTGGAAGGGTGCCACTTGCCGTCGAAATGCTAGAAAAGTCTACCTCTGGTACTCAATCAATTGGCATCCTGCAATATACCCAATTGAGCTTTCCTCTCGTTTTAGCCATGTTTGTGGGGGGTTGGATATTTTTGAAGCTTTTATTTCCTTCGGATATTCAAGATATTGAGGCAGCAAAAAAGACTTTAGAACAAAAATCCCATCTCATGGGTAAGGTGACCTTTCAAGAAAAAGGTATTGCTCTAGTCATGATAATGACCCTTTTTTCTTGGTTTGTTTTTGGGGATCAATTAGGAATTGCCAATATAGCCATCATTTCAATAGTCCTATTATTTTTACTAAACCTCATCACTTGGAAAATGGTAGAAGATCATATTAATTGGGCAATTGTTATGATGTATGGCGGAGCAATTTGTTTGGGTGAGGTCATGGCAGAGACGGGGGCAGCATTATGGCTTGCAGAAAAACTGTTTTCGGGTCTTGTAGAATCTCCGACAATATTTCTTTTAGTTCTTGCTATATTATCGACCTTATTTACCACATTTATGAGTAACTCAGCCGTCATCGCTATTCTTTTACCGACTGCTATCAGTATGAGCCCAACCTATGGCATCCATCCTAGTTTAGCAACTATGACGGTAATTTTACCAAGCAACTTTGCATTTATTTTACCGATTGCGACCCCTGCTTCTGCGCTTGCTTATTCTTCCAGGTTCCTAACCTTAAAAGAAATGATCTGGTCTGGCTCGCTTCTAAGTCTTTTTGGGTTAGGGTGTTTTTTAATCATGCTAGTTTTTTATTGGCCGGTAATCGGATTTCATTAATAAGCCATGCATTTCGTCAAGCAACTACAAGCCATTGAACTGAAAAAAAAATTAGATAATAAGGAGGACATCTTTTTGCTCGATGTACGCGAAGGTTGGGAATTTGCGCTTGCCTCAATTGATGGATCAGAAAACTTTCCGATGGGCGAAGTCATTGACCGTCAACAAGAATTTGCCTTTGAAGAAGAAATTGTGGTGATTTGCCATTATGGTGAGCGCTCTCAATTAACCGCACAGGAGCTAGCTGAATGCGGATTCAATGTTTATAACCTGACTGGTGGTATTGATGCATGGTCCCAAGTGGTAGACCCGAATGTCCCTCGTTATAGCCCTAACGGTTAGAGTTTTACCCCAAATCATTTTTTAATTTTATATGATACGATATGTTCAGGACAAAGTTATAGACAGTGACTCTGGTTCTTTTCCTATGGGGCATGAAATCTAATTATACGGTTACCATAGCCTACCCTTTTAAGGGCTTAGCCTTCGATTCGGGCGTTGGCGAGTTCTTGACCTACTTTGGTGAGGTCTTTCACAAATTTTTGGAAAGCCTGATCGGTATCTTTATGCTGGGTCTGTTGGCGGATATTTTCTCCATCGGCATCAATAATAAGGTCCAATACATTGACCCCAGGAGTCACATGATGTTTTCTAATTTCTACTCTAATTTCATTGATTTCCATGGATATTTCTCCAACAAAACAGTTATTAACGACAAGTAAAACAGGATTACTTGTTGTAGATAAAATTTAGGATACAAATTAATAGCATTTCAAGGGAATGGGGTCAAGACTCTTTCTTCTGATAGGCTTAAGGTTGTGTTGCATTATGGGGTAGGATTGTAGAGTTATACAGGGAAATTGAGAATGCAAGCTTAGGGTCCCTCATTCTCAATTTGTTAGTTCAGCCTATTTGTCGCGCTTGCCAATCTATTTCACTGAGCTAAGGGCTTCCAGATTATTTTAAAAGGGGTAAAAGAGTACATATGAAAAACTTTAAACAAATCAGCATGGTCTTGGTGATCGCTGCATTTTTGGGAGTCTTTTTTTATTTGAACCTAGGACAATATCTATCCCTTGAATATATTAAAGATCAGCAAGACAGGTTTTCAGAGTTTTATAAAGAAAATACTCTGTTAGCGATTAGTCTTTACATGACCGTTTATATTATTACGACGGCTCTTTCTTTGCCTGGGGCAGCACTGCTTACGTTATTAGGTGGTGCTTTGTTTGGATTGTTGGTAGGAACAATTCTGGTTTCTTTTGCTAGTAGCCTTGGCGCGACATTTGCTTTTCTAGTCTCTAGATTATTGTTGCGTGACTGGGTTCAAAATAAATTTGGTGGTTACTTAAAATCATTCAATGATGGTTTCGAAAAAGACGGAGGTTTTTATCTGTTCACACTCCGATTAATTCCTGTTTTCCCTTTCTTTGTAATTAATCTTGTGATGGGGTTGACCCCAATGAAGGCGACAACCTTTTATTGGGTGAGTCAAATTGGTATGTTGCCAGGGACTATTGTTTTTGTAAATGCCGGAATGCAGCTTGCTCAAATAGAATCTTTAAGCGGCATCCTCTCTCCAGATATAATTTTTTCATTTATTCTATTAGGAGTTTTCCCTTTATTGACAAGAAAACTCTTAAGTTTTTTTAAAACCAGAAAGGTTTTGAAGTGTTTCAAAAAACCAAAAGTTTTTGACTACAATTTGGTGGTTATTGGAGCTGGATCAGCAGGTTTGGTTACAAGCTATATAGGGGCTTCGGCAAAAGGAAAAGTTGCATTAATAGAAAAACATAAAATGGGCGGAGATTGTTTAAATACCGGATGTGTTCCAAGTAAAGCCTTGATCCGCTCAGCTAAATTCATGGCTGATGTTAAAAAATGTCAAAAGCTGGGTTTTAAAAGTGCATATGTCGAGTTTGATTTTGAGGATGTGATGGAGCGAGTCCAACGCATTATTAAAACCGTGGAGCCACATGATTCTATAGAGCGTTACACTTCCCTAGGGGTAGAATGTTTTACGGGAGAAGCAAAAATATTTTCTCCTTATGAGGTATTGGTAAACGAAAAAGTTCTGACAACCCGGAATATTGTCATTGCTAGTGGAGCGCGCCCCTCCATTCCATCTATTGAAGGAATTGAAAATGTTGAATTTCTTACATCCAACACCATATGGAATATTCGTGAACAACCTAAAAACCTTCTTGTCCTTGGTGGTGGCCCCGTCGGTTCTGAATTAGCGCAGGCTTTTGTCCGTTTAGGATGTAATGTAACCCAGGTCCAACGAAACCATCGATTGCTCCCAAAAGAAGACCCGGAAATTTCGCAAATGGTTTTAGAAAGTTTTCAAAATGACGGTATCAATGTCTTATTAGGACATACACCAAAAAGATTTTTTAAAAGGAATGGAAAGGATTTTTTAGAATGCCAACAAAATGGAGATTCGATTGAGATCGAGTTCGACACTCTCTTAATTGCATTGGGAAGAAAAGCGAATACAACTGGATTTGGATTAGAAGCACTGGGTGTGGAATTGACACCCGAGAAAACTATAAAAGTCGATCAATATATGAAAACCAACTTCCCAAATATTTATGCATGTGGGGATGTTGCCGGTCCTTATAACTTCACACATACTGCTGCACACCAAGCCTGGTACTGTGCTGTAAACTCTATGTTAAGGCCATTTTACGGATTTAAAGTAGACTACAGTACCGTTCCCTGGTCGACCTTTACCGACCCAGAGGTAGCGCGCTCGGGTTTGAACGAAATTGAGGCTAAAGAACAGGGCATTCCATATGAGGTTACTACTTATGGAATCGATGATCTGGATAGGGCTATTTTGGATGAGGCTGCTCATGGAATTATTAAGGTGTTGACAGTACCTGGCAAAGATAAAATTATTGGTGTGACTATTGCGGGACTTCATGCAGGCGATATTATTGCAGAATATGTTGCCGCAATGAAACACGGGTTTGGCATGAATAAAATACTTGAGACCATACATATATATCCCACCTTGGCTGAAGCAAATAAATTTGCAGCTGGAAATTGGAAAAAAAATAATATCACTGAAAAAACTCTTACCTGGGCTGAAAGAATCAACCGGTGGAGAAGAACCTATGGATAAGTTTTTTTCATTTTTATCTTTTTGGTGTGTTGCTTTATTGGCAATAGCAGGATCTTAGGAGATTAAGGAAAAAATTGATTAGCTTTAAATAACTTTTTGTCAAAAATAGAATAGACCTGTTGGTATTAGTCTCAGATGGTATGAAGTTTAATTAGTAAATATAGTACGCCCTTTTTCGTGAGGGTTGCAAAGGGGTATGGGGGAGTTTAAAATTGCCTGATTTAAAATAAAGGAAAACCTAGATGAAATTAACCATCAATGGTGTAGAGCAGAAAGAATCGGAACTAAAAGGTGAAACGTTAGAAGCGATGCTTGATATGATAGTGAAAAATACACCCGGTTCCTATATAAGGCGAATCTGGCTCGATCAAAAAGAATTCCCCCCTGATGACCGAGAAACTCTACATAAAAAACCTGCCGATATTAATTCCTTAGAAGTTGAATTGGCTGATTTGAAGGATCTTGTAGCAACTAACCTTTCTAATGCGCTGGACTATTTGGAAAAGCTTATACCTGGTTTTGATCAAGCGGCAGATTTGTTCCGCACGGGTAGCGAGCAGGAAGCAAATAAGTATTACATTCAAATTCTGGATGGAATGGACTGGTTCTCCGAAGTTGTGAATATTGTTATGAGGTCCGAAGGCGAAGGGCAAGAGCCTGAAAATAGCTTAAAGCTTCGGCAAGCCAAATTGACTGATCTTATGAGCCAAATGCTAGAAGCCAATAAGAATCAGGACTGGGTGCTTTTGGCAGATATTTTGGAATATGAAATGATCCCTTTTTACGAAGAATGGCAAGCTATCCTTAGCAAATTAAAAAACCCGCATTAATCGTATGTTCAAGCGAATTTAATCCTCACCACATAAACTATTGAATTTAATAGGGTAACTTAATTTTAAGTTAAATTTAGTTCTTGGCAGTTTTTTTAAATAGATATTTTTTAAAAAAATCTTAATTTAAAACTAAAGTTTGGGTAATTTTTGCCGATTAGACTAGCGTAGGGCTATAATCTTCTCGGGTTCAGTTAGCTTTAGGGAAGGAAATTTTTAAGCTCTTATATTTTTGTAGAAGTATTTTTAAAAAAGGATTCTTGGCGCCTAATAATCTTATCGGATAAAATTACTAAAGCTTTACCAAATAATTGATTTTTTATTGATAAGAGTTTCAGGTGTTAGGAGGCAGCCCCAGGGATTGGGTACCAAAAACTATACGAAATACTATTTGGAAGGGGGATGCAATGACAGTAATATCAAGTGCGCCTATCGATCAGACAAATGCCAACTCAATAAGGGACTTGGCCCAAGAGCAGGCGGGTCTATCGCAACGAGCCAATCAAGCAAAAGAAAAAAGGGAAAACGTAGAACCTGATACCATAGAGGATCGGGTCGCAATTACTTCCGATGCCTTACAGCAAAATGAGGCAGTGAATAGAAGTCGCGGTGGCTTAGCTAAACCTGAGCCAGTTCGTAAGAATGAATTGGCGGAAAAGAACTTTGGGCAAGATGGTAAGGCAGAAAGTGTTGCCGAGCAACGTCAGAATGCAGAAAAAGCTGTGAAAGCAAGTTTTCAGGAGGGCAATGTTCAGACACAGCCTGTTGTTACTAACGTATCCAAAGCTGCATCTGTTGTTGAACAAAGGGCTGCAACCAGTGCAGCTTTAGAATCAGGTTTTCAATCAGGTAATACCCAGACAGATCCTGCTACTACCCAGAAATTTTCTACACGTAAACAGGATGATGATGCTGGGGCTGCAAGCGTTGTTCAGCAGCGTATTGAACATAGAGAGACTTTAGTAGAGAAGAGTACGAAAAATGCTACGGCTGTAGAAACAGAACGCGGACAAAATGTCAGTAAGATGATTTAAACAACGAACCGCGCCCGCCAGCGGCATGCTGTTTGGGCCTTATTGTACAACTCATCAAGAGGAGACTTGCCAGAACCGGAACTACCCCATCGGTTAGAAAAGGATCTCGAATAGTATTGGAATGGTTTGCGGCCTTGCCCAATATTAATCGTGGGTTCTGATTTTGACTTAAGGCCTGTCAGGGTCACCTGTCATACCAGATGGTCTATCGCCTTACGGCGAAAGTCCGTCTTTGGTATATAAGCACGCAACACTGGCGAGGCGGGCGTTTTTTTTTCGGTAAATCTGTGCGATTCCGATCTTGATGTGTTTATCGACATTTTCGAATAAACACTTTATAGGCGAATTAGGTTTTTTATCGTCAGACCGGAAAAAACGTGCAGGTTCTTAAAAATACCAGTCCTAGATTTTTCCCCTTAAATTCTAGACGTACCACCAGTAAAGACCCTGTGGTCAATCTGGCCCGGGATACACTGAATCAAGCTGGGAAAAACTTCCAAAATAAGAGCAAAACCGTTTTTGAAGCGGTTTTTATAAATAAGAGACAGGTTCCTCAATTGCAGGCCGCGGGTCCTTTAGCCGCCTTCAGGACAGCTGATGCGATCTCTCTTCTTACCAAACGATCTCAATTCCAAAAGATACCCATCATCGATGATTTGGATAAAAAAGAGTCTTTCAATTTTGCCAGACTCCGTCAGTTGGATGGTCTTGATGATTCATTAAATGACTTAAAGGAAACAGTTGAAGGATTGCTTTTGGAAAATGCTTTAAATCCAAAGTCGGCATCTTCGTCACGCTTTAGGGAAGTTTTGGCTGTGCCAGGAAAGAATGCACCAATAGGTAGCTTCAATGTTAAACCGATTCGTTTATCACGAACCGCCGAATTGGCTTCTGATGTAAAAGACCCATCAGAAAAACTCGGCCTAACGGGTAGTTTTTCTATAAATGGGGTTCCCGTCGTGGTGGTAGCGACAGATTCACTAGTTACGATAAGAAATAAAATAAATTTTGGAGAAGATTTAAATCGCAATGGTATCTTGGATCCCTCAGAAGATGTTAATGGAAATGGGATTCTTGAAATATTAAAGGTCAGTAATTCAGAATTTGGCCGCGGAGTTTATATAAAAGAAGACGTTAACGGAAATGGAGAAATTGATCCTACCGAGGATAGTAATGGTAATAAAAGGCTTGATGGGGGAACTTTTGATAACAATGTTCTGGCTTTGGTGAGAGACAACCGACTTGTATTAGTTAGCCTTGCAGGCGGGAGCAATACGATAGATATAAGTGAAGACAATAATGTACTTCTGGATCTGGGGTTTTTTGAAATCGATGGATCAGGGAGAAAGGTGCAAAAAGAAATACAACTCAACGACTTAGAAAGACCAGACAACTTAGTTGTACAACCTCAAACAGCCCTTACTGAAGTAGATGGGGATTTATTCAGTAGCGACTCTAATATTTTAACTGGTTCGATTGAGCATACTGCTCTCCTGTTGAAGCAGACTTCGAAAACTGCTTCAAAGATAACAATCTTTATTGATGCTCCTGTCTTTTTTGAGCAGATAAAAACCTTATTTAAACAATTCAATGATTCTATTTCGAAAGTTAACGATCTGCTTTCGGTTAATAAAATTTTTGAGAATGATGGTGATATTCAGGATATTCGTAATGACCTTACTATCGAACCACAGAAGAGGGTTCGTGTGTTGGAAGAAAGAAACCGTATTATTGACGAGTTCCGCGGTAGACCAGGAAACCCTCAAGCAACAGGTCTTTCTGTGACTAATACGGATAAGCGCAGTCAGCAGGAAGTTGCTGTCACCTCAATTGTTCAGGCAATAGAAAGAGGGCTGACTTTTCCCTCACGTAATGGAGGCGAAAACCTTTTAAAAAGATTGAGTTCAATTGGTATTAGAACTTTGACTGATAACACATTTACGTTTGATGAAACCGAATTCGAACGTGGCCTAGAACAAAACACCCAGGAAGTTTTTGATTTATTCACTAATTCTGAAACAGGTATTCTTCCTTTGCTTTCAGGCCAACTGAAAAAAATTCTTCAAGAGAATCGTGGGGATTTGGCTGTCAAAAAGAATGAAGTAGTTATTCGGTCTGAGACAACCAACGTCTTGGCCGAAAACTTTGCTAAATTTATTGATGTTTACAATCTTGAATCGACTGTTCAAACATTGATCACTGTGGCATAAAAATGGAAGAAGAAAAGATAAAAACAATTCTTGAAAAAAAAATTTCTCTGTTAGGTGAGCTTGAGGGTCAAATTAAAAGACAAATGAAGGCTATTGAGGAAAGTGATGAACCTACCCTGATTCAGGCTCTAGCAGCAAAAGAAAACGTTATCGCTTTATTAGTCAAAGATGACGAAGAGTTAGATAAGTGTGTGGCACGTCTCGATGATAAAAATCGGAAAGTCATTGCGAAAAAGTTAAAGGAATTTGGAGTTCGAATCGAGACAGAAACAGAAAAAATAATTGAAATGGAAAACCACTGCGAAAAAAAACTGATCAATGAAAAGCAGGAGTTGCTGACAAAAATGAAGTCTTTAAAAAACGGGCGAACGTTATTAGAGGGATATAAGTTTTCGGCAAGAATCAAACCTAAAATTTCCGGAAGTATTTAGCGAAGGGTAAAGGTAATGGATTTTTCAATTGTACCTGTTAGTAAAGTTTTTAAAACCTATCAGGGACAGACACGTATTGCAGACTTAAATAAGAAGAGTTCGATTAAACGTCTTCAGGGTCAAAGAGACCAGGTCAGCATTTCAAGTACTGCACGACAGGAATTGAAAAAAAAAATTATCGGGGATGCGTTGCAGACTATAGGTAAAGAAGAGGTGCCTGTAAATACAATTAAACAAGCTTTGGAAGGCAGTGATGATTTCATTCCAGGTGTTTAAAATTCCTTAAACTTTATTAACAGTTTTCGTTTAGATTGCGCTTCGAGTCTGTTAGTATTCCATCCTTATAATAATTTTTCATTTTTAACTTACTCGGGTTTTGTTTTCCGTTTCTTGCCACGGTTTTTAAGTAAATATCTTTGCTAGATATCCCCTCTTAATAGAGTGGGATTATTTATTTTTTTATGATTTGTCTTCCTATTGTTGGTGCCTCAATGCCCAAAGCATTGGATCAAATCACTGCAGCTGAAAAGTTTGCAGATATTATAGAGCTGCGTCTAGATTTGATTGCTTCTTTTGACCTTAAAATACTACTTAATGCTGCTAACAAACCCGTCATTGTCACTGTTCGAAGTAAATTAGATGGCGGGCAATTTAAAGGCAGTGAGGAAAAACGTATTGGAATATTACACGATGCTTTAGAGATGGGAGTTGATTACATTGATATTGAGGTTTCCACCCAACGTGAACATTTGCAACCTTTTTTGGAAAGTCATGATACTTCCAAAATAATTATTTCTTATCATGATTTTTCGCATACCCCTGAAGATTTAACTCCGCTCTATGAAGCTATGAAGGCTTTACCTGGAGAGGTAATAAAAATCGTTACCTATGCTCGTAATTTAAGTGACAATCTAAAGATATTCAAACTTCTTGAGCTAGCCAAAAAGGAAAGCAAAAAGTTAATAGGGCTTTGCATGGGGGATTTAGGTGAAATCAGCCGTGTGCTTTCCCCGCTTTATGGCGGTTTCCTTACCTTTGGTAGCTTAGAAAGAGGACAGGAAAGTGCGCCAGGTCAGATACCAGCAAATGACCTTAAAAATATTTATCGGGTAAATGATGCTCACGAAAACTTTAAGGTCTATGGAGTCATTGGTAACCCAGTTTCTAAAAGTATGGGCTACTTAATTCATAACCGTGCCTTTCGTGAAATCAATTCCCCTGATATTTATGTTTCTTTTTTAGTTGAGAATGAGGAAAAATTTTTTATCGATTTCAAAAATTATTTTGCAGGATTGAGTGTGACCATGCCAGCAAAAGAGAATATCATAAAATTGCTAGATCGAGTTGATGATACAGCACAAAAGATTGGCGCCGTAAATACAATCGTTAAGGAAGATCATAAATGGGTGGGCTATAACACCGATTTTTCAGGCGCTATAGCAGCTCTTGAAGCTTGTACCTCTTTAAAGGATAAAAATATTTTGATCATTGGATCTGGTGGCACTGCTAAGGCGGTTGGTTACGGAATTAAAAAAAAGGGAGGCAGGTTGACGGTGACTTATAACCGTAATAAAGAAAGAGCTGAATTACTCTCCAAAGAACTTAAGTCCGATTTAATTGATTGCCGTGAAGTCGGTACTCGACCTATAGATATCCTCATCAATTGTTCGCCTGTTGGTATGAGTCCTGATATAAATAAAACACCCTTTCTTGCGAGAGATTTAAAGAAGGCAATGGTCGTATTTGATGCCGTCTACAACCCAATAGAGACAAGGTTGATACGCGAAGCAAAAGCAGTTGGTTGTAAGGTCATCCCCGGGACTGAGTTGTTTGTCAATCAGGCAGCGAGGCAATTCGAACTTTGGACGGGTCAAACTGCCCCTATCGATGTCATGCGCGAAGTGTTGGTAGCAAAACTTTCCTCTTAGTTTTTGGTGTGCTTATAAAAATCTGAGTTATTTTAAACAGGTATTCTGAGTATTTTCTCTTTTTTTATCTTTAAGCCGTATTTGGTGGGTTCATGACAAAGAATCCTGAGAAAAACAAACTGTTCTGTTTTGGTTTTGGTTTCTCCGCACAAGCATTGGTGGAGCGCTTACGCCTCAAAAATTGGAGTGTTTCTGGAACCTGCCGTTCTCAAGATAAAAAAGTTTGTTTTGCAAACTTGCCTATTCTTTCGTTCGATGGAACTCACGCTTCCCAAGAAATTTTGGAAGCT
This sequence comes from uncultured Nitrospina sp., assembly GCA_964471995.1. Lineage (GTDB taxonomy): Bacteria > Nitrospinota > Nitrospinia > Nitrospinales > VA-1 > UBA8687. The sequence goes on from CAYYIR010000020.1 coordinate 12,488, forward strand.
CTTAGTGATGCAACACATTTATTGATCTCTATCCCCCCACAAAAATCCGGGGATGTAGTTTTGAAAAATTTCGGCTCTCATATTGCAAACAATAAGAATCTCAAATGGATAGGCTATATTTCTTCTACGGGAGTCTATGGAGACACGCAGGGAGAATGGGTAGATGAGTCTTCGCCTTTACAGCCTGCAACGGAACTCAATGTGCGACGTGTAGAATCAGAATCGGCCTGGTTAAAAATGTCCAGACAAAATGGTTGCTCCGTTATGGTGTTTCGTTGTGTGGGAATTTATGGCCCAGGTAGAAACCTTTTGATTTCTGCCAAGCAGGGTAAAGCTAGACGTATTGAAAAACCAGGTCTGGTGTTTTCTCGTATCCATGTCGAAGATTTGGCACAAACTCTTGAAGCCTCGATCCAAAAACCAAATCCAGGTGAAATATATAATGTCTGCGATGATGAACCGGCTCCACCCTCTGAGGCAGCGGAATATGCTTTCAAACTCTTAAATATTTCTCCACCTCCTTTGATCCCTTTAGATTCAGCAGAATTATCGGAAATTGCCCACGGATTTTATAAAAACTGTAAACGGGTCAGTAATAAGAAAATTAAAGAAGAGCTAGGCATAAAATTAAAGTATCCAAACTATAGAAGTGGATTGGATGCGATTTTTAAATCCATGTAAACAGACAAATTCGCTGAAGGAAAAAGATACTCTTAAGACTTTTAGCATAATTGAATAATATTTCCAGTAATGCTAACGGGTTAAAGCCCAGTGGGGTAATGCAGAAACTCACTATCGATTCCAAATTTTTCTTTTAGATGCTTGCCTACTGATTTTACTCCTCCCATTTCCGTTGCATAGTGGCCTGCAAAAATTAGGATGCAATTTCCTTCGATGGCTTCATGGAAATGGTGATTAGAACCTTCGCCCGTTATAAAACAATCGAGCCGTTCTTGAATAGCTTGTTTGACAATTTCCCCAGCGCCGCCTGTAACCAGTCCGATAGTATTGATTTCTCCACCTCCAATTATTTTTACCTTTGAGCCGAGTTTTTTCTCAAGCTTTTTAGCCAAGTTTTCTGCCGAAATTGTTGGGATGGAACCTTTTAAACCAATTTTAATCCCATTGTATTCCCCAAAAGTTTCTAGGTTTTCGAGTTCGATTAAATCGGCAAGTGCGCGGTTATTACCATAGATAGGATGAAGATCTAATGGAATATGTGCAGAATAAAGCCCAAGGTTATCTTGCATCATGGTTGAAAGTTTTTCGAAATGCTTACCGCGAATTGGTTGCAGTCCTGACCAAAAAGCGCCATGATGCACAAACAGCATTTGGCACTGTTTTTCTATGGCAAGTCCAATCGTGGCTTGGCATAAGTCAACTGCTAATCCGATTTTTTTTATTTCACCGCGGTTTTGAATTTGCAAACCATTCAAAGCTTGAGGTGCATCGGGAATAGAATTTATTTCCAATAGGTTGTCCAGATAGTGGCTGAGTTGTAAAATATCCATGTCCGAAAGTATAACTTTTTGCAGGCGGAAGAGGCAATAGTGGTCAATTTTATTTTGCGTAATATATGGCAGCGAATCATCCTGCTTATTTTTATATCGATTATTTCACATGCGATTGTTCATCTTGCACCTGGCGAACCGGCTCTGGTAGATCCTTCAAATCCTCGCATGAAACCAGAAGACATCCAACGTATTCGTAATGCATTCCATCTAGATGCGCCGCTACATATTCAGTATGTATATTGGGTAGAAGATCTATTTACCGGCGAACTAAAATCCTTTAAAGATAATCAACCGGTCATAGAAAAAATCTGGAAAGCTTTCCTTAATTCATTGCCTCTATTTATCATAGCAACTTTAATAACTTGGTGTTTGGCGTTTCCTGTTGGAATCCGAGCGGCAGTTTACCGTGATTCGAAATTTGATAGATCCAGCACTTTTATTTCCTATGCCTTGATTTCTATTCCCGGATTTTTTCTATCCTATTTAGTTATTATTTTTATGGTGAACACTTTCAATGTGCCTGTATTGGGAATGAGGACATTTGGATTGGAAGGCGCTTCTTTTTTATTCCAGTCTATGGACAGGATATGGCATTTGACGATTCCATCGTTAATGTCGGCCATAGCGGGTACGGCAGTTTTATCGCGTTATGTACGATCGCAAATGTTGGAAGTAATTCATCAGGACTATATGCGCACTGCTCGTGCAAAAGGGTTGCCTCAAGAGCAAGTTATTTATCGTCATGGCTTAAGAAACGCCTTATTACCATTTATAACTATGTTTGGTTTGACTATTCCTGGTCTTATAGGAGGTTCCGTCATTTTTGAACAGATTTTTTCTTGGCCCGGAATGGGGAGGTTAGGCTTTGAAGCTATCATGGCTAGAGACTTCCCAATAATTTTGACATTAAATTTTATGACAGCTGTTCTGGTGCTGGTGGGCACTCTGGTTTCCGATATCCTTTATGCCGTTGTAGACCCAAGAATAAAATTCTAAGAGAAATAAAATGAATGGATCCATAACAATTTCAGAAAAAGATACGTTACCCCCTTCAAAGGGTCTCTTTCAGGAACGCTGGGATATTTTCAAACGTAACCGAATTGCTTATGGCAGCTTTTGGTCCCTCATGTCTATGTTCGTATTAGCGTTTTTTGGAAAAGTTTTTACCCAGTACATTGTTATATTTGATCCAAAAATAGTCCGTTTGTCCGAAAAGTTTTTGCCACCTTTAACTTTATTCACAAGTACGATAACTCCAAAAGAAGAGGGCCCTGCATTAGGGGTTTATCTGTTTGGTACCGATGAGTTGGGGCGTGATGTTTTTGCCCGCATGCTGGAAGGAACCTCCGTATCGCTAAGTGTAGGGTTTGTAGCTATTGGGATCATGTTAACAGTGGGAATTTTTTTCGGGGGGATTGCAGGGTATTACGGTCGAGTAAAGTTAGGTTTTATCACCATTGATACGATAATCATGCGGTTTGTAGATATAATGCTCTGTTTCCCAACTTTTTTTTTAATCCTCACGGTCGTGGCGTTATTACCGCCTAGTATTTATAACATCATGATTGTGATTGGCTTAACTAGTTGGATGGGTACAGCTCGTTTTGTGCGGGCCGAATTTTTATCCCTTCGTGATCTCGATTTTGTTGCTGCAGCTCGAAGTCAGGCTATTCCTGAATGGCGCATTATATTTATTCATATGGTTCCCAATGCCATTGCACCTGTTTTGGTTTCCGCAACTTTGGGTGTGGCATCGGCCATTCTTACTGAGTCGGCTTTAAGTTTTCTGGGTTTTGGTGTTCAGCCTCCAGATGCGACTTGGGGAAATATTTTATCAGGCGGAAAAAACTTTCTGTTTGATGCGCCGTGGCTGACATTCATTCCAGGAATTACAATTCTTTTGGTCGTTCTGGCATTTAATTTATGTGGAGAAGGATTACG
>CAYYIR010000021.1:0-15799 GCA_964471995.1 uncultured Nitrospina sp.
AACTGCTTTAGGCTTCCTTCCCGTTTTAAAAGGCATGCACACCGCAGCCGATTCTTCAACCCCTTTTATAAACTGTTGGCTCAAAAAATTTAATTCATGCTCGAACACAACAGGGAGACAATACACTCAAATATCGGTGCATATTACCACAAAGCCAAAATACCCTCAAGAGCTATATGCCCTAGATAAAAGGCTAAGTATCAATACTTTGTAGCTCATTTTCCAAAGCTGCTAATAACTGTCCTATTTTATATTCTCTCTCTTGATTCTTGGCATCTGTCTGTTTTTGCAACTCGATCAATTCTTGGGCGATATTAAGAGCGGTAAGTACAGCAAGATCCAAAGTTGGAGTTTTACTACTCATCTCAGCTAACTCACGCATTTTAGAATCAACATAAACTGCAACCTCTTCTGTTTCGACCTCACCCGAAGAACTCTTTAAATTATAGGTTTTTCCAAAAATTTGAATTTTTGCCATAATCAGATTAAGTTAGATCGAATTTTTCAAGCTTTTCCAATAAATGGATAACTTTTTCTTGAACCTGAATTCTGTCATTTTCATTATTTTTATTTGCCGCTTCCAGTTCAGAGAGACGGGCTAGTTTTTCTTTAATGAGTTCTTTTTCTTTTGCAAAAGATTGTTTCTCAAGGGTCAAACTTTCTACTTGAATGGAAAGCTCTTTGCTTTTCTCTTTAAGCTTGCGGTAAGCTTCAAGTAAAGTCGTAATATTTGCTTCTAACTGCTCCATATTATGTTTGGACATGATAGAATCGTAGCACCCAAAAATTAGGGTGTCAATGGTAGCGATAAATGGATCTACTCTCTTAGTGACGCGTCCAGTTCCTTTTTAAGTATTTGAATAATTGTTTCAAATACTGGATTGACTTCCTCATCAGAAAGGGTACGATCATCGGACTGAAAAGAAAGAGCAAAGGTGAGGCTTTTTTTATCCGATTGGATTTTTTTACCTTCAAAATGGTCATACAATTCAACGCGATTTAAAAGAGGTTGGCCAGTCTTTAATATCAAATCTGAAACACGCTGCGAAGTAATTTGTTGGTCCACTAAGATAGAAATATCACGATATATTTCAGGAAATTTTGCAATACTTTGAAATTTGCGGTGTTGAGGAAGTGTTTGCTCCAGCTTTTGTAAATCTATTTCAAAAACAAAAACTTTTTCTGTGACACCTGTCTTTTCTGGTGAAAGTTCTCCCATATACCCAAAGACCTCTTTATCAAAGTAACAACTTACTGATTTTTCCGGCAACAAAAAGGGTTTATCTACATTTGCTGAAAAACCTACTTGCAATCCGCATTGAAAGCATAACTGATCTAATACTCCCTTGAGATCATAAAAATCATAAGCTTTGCCACGAGGTTTCCATGGTGTAAGCTCATAAGATCCTAACACCGCAGCTGTTAAAACCATCTTTTCAACTCTTTTGGCCTCTGAATCAGAAAAATAAACACTCCCAATTTCAAAAAGTTTAAGAGGCTTTTGCCCTTTGCTTAAATTACTTGAAATGGTTTTCAACATGCCAGGTATTAAACTGGTCCGCATAATTTCGTTTTCAGTACTTAAAGGGTTCTTCAACTCGATGACTTTATCTTTTTCTTTTGCAAAAGAAGTCAAAAAAACCTCAGCCTGATAACGTTCAATAAAACTGAAATGAACCGTTTCAGAAAAACCTGTATGACAAAGTACTTCTCTTATTTTACGCAACAGTTTTTGTTTCGGATTTGTCCGTAACGGTCGCACTGAAACAACGGGAAATACAGTTGCCACTTTTTCAAACCCATCGACTCTAGCAATTTCTTCAATCACATCTACTTCACGAGTTAAATCAGGGCGAAAACTTGGTATTTCTACTTCCAGAGTTCCGTTCTCAATTTCCTTTTTTACCTTTAATCCCAATCGAGAAATGATTTTACTAATTCTTTCGGCCTTAAAATCAGAACCCAGCAACTGATTAACGCGGGCAACCCTTAAGAATACCTTAATATTTTCCCGAGATTTCGGATAAATATCGATTCTTCCATTGCAAATTTCGCCTCCCGCCAACTCTTGAATCAAACAGGCAGCCCGCGCCTGAGCAGTGATAACACCATCTATATCAACCCCACGTTCAAATCGATAAGAAGAGTCAGAACGCAATCCATACTTCTTCGAAGCTTTACGGATGGCAACGGAATCAAAATAAGCACTCTCCAAAACAAGGTTTTGTGTCGTATCGGACACTTGACTATTTACTCCGCCCATGATCCCGGCAAGAGCTACTGGCTTTTCAGCATCGGCAATGACCAAAGCATCTGGCCCCAGCTTTAATTCACTGCCATCGAGGCTGGTAAAGAGCTCCTTGTTTTTTGCATTACGAATGATAATTTTATTTCCAGAAAGTAATTCGCGATCAAAAGCGTGCAGAGGTTGACCATATTCCATCATTACAAAATTCGTAATATCAACGATATTATTAATTGGCCTCAAACCAATTGCATGCAGTCTGTCACATAACCATTTAGGAGAAGGACCTGGTTTTACATTTTCAATTACTAACGCCGCATAACGAGGGCATAGATTTTCTTCATGATTCTCCACCAATATCTTTTGTGCAATGGGTACGGAGCCCCATTTTTTTTCTAGCCAAGCCAGCGCTTCTGGCGGATTAAATCGCACGCCCATGAGTACCGAAACTTCGCGCGCCACACCCAAATGCGACAAACAATAACCCCGGTTGGGCGTCACATTCAATTCAAGAACATCGCCTTTTTCCTCATCAAGTAATTCGTGACTTTCAATTTCTAAACCCGCCATCGTCAGCAAATGTCCCAATTCTTCCGCAGGTTTATCAATATCCACATATTCTTTAAGCCAATCTACCTGAACTTTCATCTTTCTCCTTTACCCCCTAACTCGGAAGGCAATAGTTCTAAACCCATAAAGTCAGCAAATGTTGTTTTGCCATTTACTATAGTCTGTTAAGATTTGCTGCCACCACATGAGGGATTATAAGTGAAGCAATTATAAAAATCTATGCTATCTCGGCATTGCAATTGCGTTTGTTATAGGTTATCAAAGATTCCATATTCTTATTTCGGCTACCAAAATGAAACTTTCTGACGAGCGTATTCTGGCTTTGCTGAAGAAAAAAATCAGCCGCCCCATGAAAATTTCCGAGCTTTCTAAACATTTGGGAATAACTGAGGCAGAGCATCGTACATTCCGTAAACAGATTAAGGAAATGGCAGGTCAGGGGTCATTAATAAAAATCCGTGGTGGTCGTTATGGCCTTCCAGATGAAATGAACCTGGTTGCCGGCAAATTGATTGGGCATCCGAATGGATTTGGCTTTGCTATCCCGGATAAACATCATGACACCAATGATATTTTTATTCATCGGAAAGGCATAAACGAAGCCATGCATGAAGACCAAGTTTTGGTAAGAATCGAATCTGAAAATGAACCCGGTCGACCTGAAGGACGTGTCATAAGAATACTTCATCGTAACACACAAAAAATAGTAGGCGTCTATGAAAAATTCGGTCGCGACGGGTGGGTCATTCCGAACGAACACAAGCATTTTCAAGATGTCTTCATACCTGAAAAAAATTGCAAAAAAGCCAAAAATGGTCAAATTGTCGATGTAAAAATAGAGACCTATCCCACACGGCACCAACCCCCGATAGGCAAAGTCATAGAAATTCTGGGTAAGTCGAATGACCCAGAGGTGGAAGTACAAAGCATTTTGCGAAAGTTTGGCGTACGCCAAGGGTTCACACCCAAAGTTATCAAAGAAGCAAAAACTGTAGCAAAGAAAAATGACACTGAGGATCGAAAAGATTTAACCGATCTTATGACTTTTACCATTGATGGTGAAAGGGCAAAAGATTTTGACGATGCAATATCATTAGAACCTTTTGGGGAAGATTATAGGTTGGGTGTTCATATTTCCGATGTTAGCTATTTTGTAGGAGAGAATTCGCATCTCGATGACGAAGCCTTTCAAAGGGGCACAAGTATCTATTACGCGGATGGTGTTATCCCCATGCTTCCGGAAGTCCTTTCCAATGAAGCTTGCAGCTTAAAACCTAATAAAAAACGCCTAACTCTGAGCGTATTCATTAAATTTGACCGTCAAGCCAACGCACTATCGATCGAAATTCATAAATCTATAATAAAAAGTCAAAGACGGTTCACTTATAACGAGGTCGCGCGTTTACTCGATAATGGGAGTGACAAAATAGAGGACTCGCCTTTCATGAAAACTTTGGCAGATATGCACCATCTCAGCCAGAAACTTCGAAAACGCAGATTTAGCAATGGAAGCGTTGATTTTTTTGTGCCCGAACCAGAGATCCAGGTCAATGAAGCAGGAACAGTAAAACAAATAGGCGTGGTTGAGCATAACCCAGCACATCAATTAATTGAGGAGTTTATGCTGGCAGCGAACCAAGCTGTAGCGCTTAGTTTACATAATAAAAATATTCCCTGTATTCATCGAATTCATGAAGCACCTGATCAGAAAAAACTATTTGAGTTTAAGGAATTCATTTCTTCTTTTGGGTTAAAACTTTCTTCCCCTGAAAAAATTTGTTCGCAGGATTTAAACAATCTTTTAAAAAAAACCAAAGGTACACCAGAGGAGAGATTAGTTAATACTCTATTACTGAGGACCATGAAAAAAGCACGTTATTCGGAATCCAATCCCGGCCATTATTGTCTTGGATTTGAGCACTATGCTCACTTCACCTCTCCTATTCGCAGATATCCGGATTTAGTCGTCCACCGAATCATCAAAAAATACCTAAAACATAAATGTTCTAAAAAAGAAAAGAAAACCCTGCTAGCCTCCTTATTGGAAATATCCGAGCAGTCGACTCATATGGAAATAAAAGCCATGTCTATAGAGAGAGAAATCATAGGACTTCGCCGGGCCCAATTCATGATGGAGGAAATTGGAAAAACTTTTTATGGACTTATTATAGGAGTTACGGGCTTTGGCTTCTTTGTTGAGTTAGAAAACGTTTTCGTAGAAGGGTTGGTAAAAATTTCTAGCATCATGGATGATTATTATCTCTTCATTGAAACAGAACATAAATTAATAGGACAAAAACGTCACCGAGTTTTCCAGATTGGAAACCGTGTCAAGGTACGCGTTATCAGTGTCGATCTTTCAAAGCGGCAGATTAATTTGCAAGTTTTAGGATAAGTATTAAACATTTAAAGTCTGAAATCTTAAAAGAGTGGTTCGTCCCCAATGATGTCTGCTATTTAACCAATGGTTTCACGCTAGTTTTGACAGAATTGCAGTTAACAGATAAATTGGAGGTACCTTGCTACATAGAACCTCTGTATGGTATAAAGACGGTTCAAAAGAACCCCTAAATAATGGAATAAAAATATGGCAACTGTTGAAAAATTGAAGGAACATCTCAAAAAAACTCAGTCCAATCTGGCCGAAGTATCTAAAAAAGACAATCCAAGTGAAATACGAAAACTTAAAAAGAAAACAAAAAGGCTAGCGCGTAAGGCATCCAAAATCACCGCTACTGAAAAAATGGCGGAGCTAAAAAAGAAAAAGAAAAAAGATCGTAAAACCACCTCCGAGTAAAATACCATTACAGGCGACAGCTCAAAATCTTTATTATGCGAGCTTTTTTATTTAGCTCCTGGAGGTATCAATTGGGGTGTCCTGCTTTTTAGAAAAAGAATTCCAGAATAAAAACTATGGATATCATATATCTAGCCAAATTGGCACGATTGAAGCTAACAGATGCGGAAAAGGAACGGTTTTCTAATCAACTGGAAACTATAATCAAATACATAGAGAAACTCAACGAATTAGATACTCAGAACGTGGAACCCACTGCCCATGTTTTGGGATTGAATAACATTTTCCGTGATGACATGGCAACGGAACCACTCGCAGATCATGATCTAATAAACGATTCCCCCGCTTCTAGCAAAGGGCATTACGAAGTACCTAAAATAATCTAATTTTATGTATCGCATTACCATTATGCAGGCGCGAGAGCTTCTGCAATCGAAAAAACTATCTGCTGTCGAATTGACACAAGCTGTCTTCGGTCGCATTGATTCCGTCGAAGAAAAAGTCAAAGCATTCGCGCACTTGATGCGAGATAAAGCCATGCAGCAGGCTCAAGCTGCCGATGCCAGAATCACTAAAGGAGAAGAGCAGCCCTTACTTGGTATACCTATTGCCTTAAAAGACCTTATTTGCACTTCAGGAAGTCGCACTACTTGCTCCTCAAAAATCCTTGATCAATTTGTCGCTCCATATAACGCCACCGTTGTGAACCGACTGCAAGCGGCGGGTGCCGTGATTGTCGGCAAAACTAATATGGATGAGTTCGCAATGGGTTCTTCCAACGAAAATTCTTCACTGCATCCAACCAAAAATCCGTGGGCGCTCGACCGGGTTCCGGGTGGTTCCAGCGGGGGTTCCGCAGCAGCAGTTGCTGCGCATGAATGTATTGCCGCTCTGGGAAGTGATACTGGTGGTTCCATTCGACAACCCGCAGGGTTTTGCGGTGTGACGGGACTCAAACCCACTTATGGACGCGTCTCGCGATTCGGTCTTGTTGCCTTTGCCTCCTCTTTGGATCAAATTGGCCCCATTACTAAATCCGTTGCCGATACTGCAATCCTTATGAATGTAATTGGTGGAAAAGATCGGCAAGATTCCACCTCAGCAGATGTCCCCATGCCCGATTTCATCCAAGCTCTAAATCAAGATGTTAAAGGAATGAAGCTCGGTATCCCAAAAGAGTATTTTACCGGCGGCATACAGCCCGAAGTAGAAAAAGCTGTACAGGATGGTATTCGTACTCTCGAATCGCTTGGAATGCAAACGGTCGAAGTTTCGTTACCCCATCTCGACTACGCTGTTGCTGCTTACTACATAATTGCCTGTGCCGAGGCTAGCACTAACTTATCTCGATATGATGGAGTTAAATATGGCTATCGAACTAACAATTCAGACAACCTCGCCAATATGTATGAAAATACGCGAGAAGAAGGGTTCGGAGAAGAAGTTAAGCGACGCATCATTCTTGGAACCTTTGTACTCAGTTCTGGTTATTACGATGCTTACTATTTAAAAGGGCAAAAGGTAAGAACTTTAATAAAGCAGGATTTTGAAAATGCTTTAGAAAAATGCGATGTTATTGCTGCACCAGTGACTCCCTACCCTGCATTTAAAATTGGAGAAAAACTAGATGATCCACTGCAGATGTATCTGGCAGATATCTATACCATCTCCGCAAACCTGGCGGGCATCCCCGCTATGTCCATACCATGTGGTTTTGTGGGCAGAGAGAACCTGCCGGTGGGATTACAACTGATGGGTAAACATTTTGACGAAGCTAGCCTGATTACAGTTGGACAAAACTTTCAGCAAGCGACAAACTTCCACACCCAGGAAGCTCCAGTTTAAGTTTCCAGTTTCCAATCTTTTAATTTATCTATAGAAGGATAATGGGTGAGATCAAAATGGATGGGAGCAATAGAAATATAATTTTTGGATATCATAACACAGTCAGCATCTTCTTCCGTTTCTTCAAAAAACATTTCCCCAGCTAACCAATAGTAAGTATTACCGCGCGGATCTTTTCTCGAATCGAACTCTTCTATCACCCGTGATTTTCCTTGCCGCGTTATAGCAACTCCCGCAAATTCTGATTCGGGAACTGGCGGAACATTGATGTTCAAGACCACCCCTTCAGGCAAACCTTTCTCAAGTATTTTTGGAATTAGTTTCCGGGTAAATTTTGCCGCAGGACGAAAATCAGGGTTTTCATAAGTATCTAAAGAAACTGCAATACTCGGCACACCCATGACCATCGCTTCGGTCGCCGCAGAAACGGTTCCAGAATATAATGCGCAGATACCAAGGTTTCCTCCCTTATTAATTCCAGATACAACCAATTTGGGAGCTTTCTCCAGTAAAACCGTGATTGCAAGTTTGACACAATCAGCCGGAGTTCCATTAACAGAATAGCCTATGAAATCGCCTTCTTCCTCTACTTTTCTTACTTTAAGAGGTTGGGTGAGAGTGATGGCATGTCCCATAGCACTCTGTTCAGTTTCGGGGGCAACTATAATTACATCATCCAGACCCAAAAGCTCTTTACGCAAAATACGCAAACCTTCGGATTTAAATCCATCATCGTTACTAAGAAGAATCATTTAGTTAATTTCGAAAAAAACAGGGCGTTACCACATTGGTACGCCCTATTTCATTAAACATATAGAACTGATTTTCAAGCCCAATTTTAGTTATTCTTTTCGAAATATTCTTTAGATCCTTTAGGGTCAGCCTTCATCCCATCTGATCCTTGGCTCCAATTGGCGGGGCAAACTTCTCCGTTGTTCTCGTGGAATTGAAGTGCATCTACCATTCGTAAGGCTTCGTCAATATTCCTCCCAAGCGGTAGGTTGTTAATCAATTGATGTTGAACCACACCATCCTTGTCAATTAGGAACAATCCGCGAAAAGCAATTCCAGCTTCGTGCATGACACCATAATCATAAGTAATTTTCTTATTAACATCTGCAACGAGAGGATATGCTATATCGCCTAATCCGCCTTGCTTACGGTCTGTATTTCTCCAGGCTAGGTGTGAGAAATGACTGTCAATGGAAACTCCAAGCACTTCCGTATTCTTTTTTTTGAATTCATCCATTTTCGTACTGAAAGCAATAATCTCAGTGGGACACACGAAAGTAAAATCTAGAGGATAGAAAAACAAAATAACATACTTTCCTTTATAATCAGAAAGTTTGATTTCTTTAAAACTGCCATCAGGCATTACCGCTTGCGCTGTAAAATCTGGTGCAGGTTTCGCAACTAATGCAGACATTTTTAACTCCTAAAAATAGAATCAGTAATATTTGGTGGCCTACTGTACCATAGTTTTCCAAACGCATTCAAATGTCATACAATTAGAAAAATAAAGCCCTATCTTGACAGGTCCAAATCCCCTTCTTACAATGAAAAGTCAGCTATCCAACTATTTTTCTAAACTCTTACCAAATCAAAAACATATGGAAATTTTGTTTTTAGGTACTGGAACCTCAACAGGTGTTCCTTCTTTATGCTGCCCTTGTGAAGTATGCCAGTCTGAAGATGTTAGGAACAAGCGTCTGCGCTCATCGATCCTGGTAAGGGAAAATGGTCATACGATTCTGGTAGATACTTCCACCGACCTCCGACAACAATGCCTGCGTTATGACATACGCAAAATTGACACAGTAATGTACACGCATCATCATGCAGATCATGCTCACGGCATTGACGAGTTAAGAAGTTTTAATTTCTTCAATAAAACGGCTATCCCATGTTACGGCAATCAGCAAACAGTCGATAATCTAAAAAGAAACTTCAGTTATATTTTTGGAGTTACTGAGCAAATTGGCGGTGGGATTCCACAACTAATTCCTCATATTCTTGAAGATAAGACTTATAAGTTTGGAGGGATTCTGGTAACTCCGCTTGAAATACAACATGGAAAGCTAATCATCAATGGATTTCGTTTCCACGACTGCGCTTACATCACAGATTGTAGTGGAATTCCTGAACAAACGATGAAAAAGATAAAAGGACTAAAACTCCTCATCCTAAATGCATTGGGCTTCAAAGATCATGCGACTCATTTTAACCTCAGTCAGGCTTTAGAGATGGCTAAAACCATTAAGGCTGAGCGAACCCTCCTAACCCATATAAATCATCAATTCGATTTCGAGAAAATTTCGCAACGTTTACCAAAGGGTATAGAACTAGCTATAGATGGGATGAGAGTCGAATTTTAAAAAACACGCAATTAATTGGCTTTACTAAACAAGTTTAGAAAATATTTTGCCTCCCGGTAACTATATTACTTTTTGAGCGCAGAGTTTAATCGAAATCAAAGTCACGCAGAGGTTTTTCTGAAGATCGGTCAACATGCTTGAGGGATTCTTTTAATTTTTCATCAAGGAGCCGACTGCGTTCCTTCTGAGTTTCGCTGTGCTTTTTGAAAAGGCTTTCTTTTTCTTTTTGTTGACTCCCAAGGTCATTAACCATATCTGATAGCGAGGGGATCGGTTTTTCTTTTTTCTCTTCCCAAATCACTTCCCCAGTCTTTTTATCTATTTGCAACCTTGTTTCGCAACAGGGACAAATCACTTCAAGTTTTTTGGATCCCATAACCTAATTAATGCCTTTATAGATTAATAACTTGCCTCCATCGAAGAAGCTGTTAATAATTATATCAGAGTTTTTATTTAATAGAAAAATCTCAAGTAACAATATTATGAACGGATTCTTTATAACAGGCACCGATACGGATATTGGCAAAACAGTGGTAACCGCCTGCCTAATAAAATTATTTAAAAGTCAGGAAATTGATGTCGGTGTTATGAAACCGATTGAAACAGGAGTAGACCCAGCATGTAACTCCTCAGCTAATTCTGACGCTAAATTTCTTATGGAAGTCTCAGGGAATACTGATCCCGCAGATAAGGTTTGCCCCTATAGATTTAAAACCCCAGCCTCCCCTTACCAAGCAGCAAAAATAGCAGGGAAAGAAATTCTACCCGCAACTATTATTGAAAATTTAAAAACATTAGAATCGCACCACAATCTGATGCTAATTGAAGGCGTAGGCGGTTTACTAGTACCAATAACCAACCGTTACAATGTTGCAAATCTGGTATTGGAAATAGGGTTGCCCCTTATCATCGTCAGCAGTATTAGGCTTGGGACGTTGAATCATACCTTACTAACGATAAACGCAGCACAACAATATGGATTAAAAATAAAAGGTATTATATTAAATCAGAAAGAAAACCATACTCTCGATCCCATAGAAAAACAACAGGACAAATTAATCAAAGAACTTTCTGGAATTCCCATACTCGGAGTCTGTCCTTATATTAAAGAAATTTCGCCTGAAGGTATCCAAGCAAGTCTGCCAAAAATAGAAGAAGCTTTTAAGAATAATATTTATTAGCCAATGTTTTTTGTAGAGGCCTTCTGACTAGGATTTAAATTCGTAGCCTTTTTCACGGTGGGTTATGATGTAGCGAGGTGATTGTGGTTTTTTTTCAAAATACTTCCTGAGACGGGCGACAAAATTATCAACCGTGCGCGTTTCCGTTTGCGGGTCGTAACCCCAAACTTTTTCCAAGAGCTCCTCACGGCTTACAATACTGTCTTTTTGCGCTACTAATAAACGCATCAACAAAGCTTCTTTTGCAGTCAAGTAAAACTCTCCTGAACTGCCTTTAGCTCTACCGTTTACAAAATTTATCCACATATCGCCAAAATGAAATATTTCATGATCATGAACTGGTTCTTTATACCATTCCCATCTACGTAAAATACCCTTAACTCTTAGCAATAGTTCTGGCAAATGAAAAGGTTTGGTTAGATAATCGTCGGCTCCAGCTTCAAGACCCAATTCCCTGTCTTCGTCAGAAGATTTCGCAGAAAGCATTAAAATAGGAAAACGCAAATCGGTTTTACGCACCCTTCTGGCAACTTCCAGTCCATTGAGTTTGGGCAGCATGATATCGAGTATCATTAAATCAAATACTTGGTCACCGAGCAAATTAATAGCAGATTCACCGTCATCCACCAAAGACACCTCATAGCCTTCGCGCTCTAGATTAAATTGAAGTCCTTTTGCCAAATGCGCTTCATCCTCTACAACCAAAATTTTTTTAATTGTATTCATAGAAATTTATTTTAGTGTTTCTCTTTTTTAAACAGCAAGACCACGACTGACCGGGAGAGATACTGTGAATACGGCCCCGTGCCCACGGCCAGGACTCATAACTTTGAGTTTTCCTTTATGGTTTCTAATTATTTCACGTGAAATGAATAACCCCAGTCCTGCTCCTTCAATATTTTGTGTATCTTTATTTTGCACTCTATAAAACTTCTTAAAAATTTTTTTCATGTCTTTTTTTTCAAACCCAATTCCTTGATCCGCAAAATCTATTTCCCAAAATCGCCCTGATCTATGGAGGATTATTTTAAGGGTCGACTCCGTTGGGGAATAACGCAAAGCATTACCAATAAGATTATTAAACACCATCTGCAAAGCTTTTTTGTCCAGGGTCAGAATCGGTGAAGCTTCCAATTGCAATTTCACTTCACATTTTCTTTCCTCAAACTGTCGTTTATGATTTTTTACTATTTCTGATAAAAACTTACCTAAGTCTACTTTTGAAGTCTGTAATTCCATACTTTTTGGGTCCGCTTTGCTGGATTGCAGGATATTATCTATCAACCCAGAAAGACGGGCCGTGTCGGACAGCATCGTTTCGATAAACTCTTTACTCTCTTCTCGCGAAACATCCTGGTACTTCAATGTTTCCAAATAAAGCTGTATAGATGCAAGAGGAGATTTTAATTCATGTGATACACTTGCAACAAAATTGCTTTGCATTTGGTTTAATCGGTTTTGTTTATTCCAATAAACAAAAATTACGTAGACACCGGAAAGAATCAGGAGCATAAGGAAACAGCCTTCAAACAAAATCAGCCATTCCACTTCAGCAGTAAACAAATCAGGGCGAATTTTTTGAGCCAATTCCTTTATAGAAAGATTATTTTCCAGGTACCAATTGATCCAAACAGCCATGAGAACTATCCAGGCAATCTGCACCCCAATGAAAACGATAATAGGATGAAATAACGCGCGTAACTTATTCACCGAACGGCTCCATAGATTTGCACAAACCAGTTCTCATTTTCATCTAATTTTTAAAGATTTAAGAAAAAACAACTAGTTAAATTTCCTTGCCGGGATCGACCTTAAAATAGGGGTAATATTACATAAGTTTTACAAAGGCATAACAGCACTAAGGATACCATAGAGCGGTAAAAATAATTAATTTTAGAGGCTCTTCAATGGTGACCCAATCAACCCCTAATTATCAAATCCAGTTTAACCCTATTGCCCTTACCCATTTTATTCTTATTCATGGGATGGCGTTATTTGCTTTTTTTCCATTTGCATTTTCATGGAGTGCTGTTGCCTTAATGTTTTTTATGTATTGGTTAACAGCATCAATAGGAATTTGTCTGGGTTATCATCGTTATTTAACTCACCGAGGTTTTACTCTACCTAAATGGCTGGCCTATTTTGTTGTGTTTTGTGGAACCCTAGCTTGTCAAAACGGTCCCATCAAATGGGTTGGGCAACATAGAATCCATCATGCTGGCTCGGATACAGTTGAAGATCCTCATAGTGCTGAAAAAGGTTTTTGGTGGTCACATTTTACTTGGATGCTATTTACTCATTCCAAGTTCGACGATAAGAAAGTTTTGTATGATTACACCAAAGATTTCAGTAATGATAAATTTTATAGATTTTTGGATAATTACTTCATCATAATCCAAATCTTTTTTGGGCTAATGCTCTACTCTATCGGTGGTTTTTCTTGGGTAATTTGGGGTGTATTTGTGAGACTCGTAGTTACCTACCATTCTACATGGCTGGTTAACAGTGCTGCGCATACTTTCGGCTATGTCACCTTTCCATTGAAAAATGATTTGTCAACAAATTGCTGGTGGGTGGGGCTTTTAGCTTGGGGAGAAGGCTGGCACAACAACCATCATGCTTTCCCAAAATCAGCACGCCACGGACTACGTCCTTGGGAAATCGATATGACTTGGTGGGTTCTCTCCTTTCTAGAAAAACTGGGTCTCGCAAAAGATATTAAGGTGGCGAAACTGATACCGAACCCAGCCCATGAAGAAAAAGAAAGTGAAGGCAATGAACCCGCATTCATTGGGAAAATTGTCACCCAAGCAGCCTAACCACTTAAGTCTTTACTTGGCCATCAAAAACTAGCCCAATTCAAAATCGATATGGTAGCCCGAGTATTTTCTCAGGTTTATCACTCTGGTTTCAAAAATAAGGTATTGGCCTTTTATTCCTGTCAGCCTTTCTTCGAATTCTGGAATCTTATCTAGATTGTGACTAGTTATTTTATCGGGTACGGATTCTATCGGGTAAATCATTTCCCGGACTTCTTCACTTTCAAGGGCATAGTGTTTTAGCTCTTCTGGAAATAATTCATGCGCTTTTTTGAGAAACTTCCTCAAATCTAAATCCTCGTGTTCCCCTTTTAACATTTTTCTCCAGTTGGTTTTATCCGCAAAATTTTTCGAAACTGCAACCTCAATTTGCCCCGAAAGAATTCTCTCTGGCACCTTTGCTATAATCAATCCTTTAACAGCCCCCTGGTCTATCCAACGACTAGGAATATTATAATGTCGGGTAATTCCAACCTTGATTCCACTAGTTAATGAAAGATATACAAAATGGTCAATATTACAATAATTTTTCCAGAACTCTTGCGCTGCTTCATTTCCATTTTTATGATCACAAAGCTCTGGACGAACCGAACAAATTTCATTTTCAGGCAAATCTCGCGAACAAACAAAACAATAACCTTGGTCGTAGGACTTTTTAATTTTCCTGCCGCATTCAACACAAGTAATCAATCCTTTCCAACTTATTTTTAAATTGCTACCAACATATGAATTTAAGGGATGAGATTCTTTGTTCAGGTTGAGAGAGTATTGAATGGGAGTATCAAATTCCACATTCATTTTACGAACTTGTCCAGATAGTTTCATTGCATTAGGTACTATTTGATGATTTTAAAGATTATTTCTATTATCTGACTTTTTTAAAAAATATTCTAATGCGAAAACAGCAAAAAGAACTACAAGCACTACCGTTTGGGAATCAAATATCAAAAAACAGAAAAGAAATAACAAAAGATAAAAAAAAATTCGGATCGGTATAATTTTTTCTTTAAACAGCATAATTAATTATAGACGTCAAACAAATTGTTCGCAAAAGGTGAAAATGCAGGATTTCTTCTAAAAAAATAGGAACCTATAATTAACTATTCGTGAAAAAATAAACTTATACGGACATTATCCTGAAAAACGTATTCGCTGTATTAAATAATATAAATTAAATAATTATATTTAATTCAATAACTTGAATATATCAGGATGATAGTAAATTCTAAAATATTAAAGGTTAGTTATATTTAAACAGTATTTTAATCTAGCAAACCATTAAGTTAGAAGAAAAAGGATCATTGGAAATAGAAAAGGGTCCCAAAAAGTAACTAAAAGTCAAAATTTGGAATAAATTTTAAATGTCAAGCATTTTTACAAACCTTAAATTTGTAATCTTTAATAGTTAAGGGTTGAAAAGTTGATAAACTTAGGCGAAACTAATGACGTTAAGAGAAACAGTGACCTTTGAACTCTCAAGAAACAAGGAGATGCTTGAATGGATGACTTGACAATATCTAAAGGGTGGTTTCAGGACAAAGAGGATGAGCCAACAATTATTAAAAAGAAATTCTGTGAGCATAAAGCTAACACTGTTACTCTCGATTACGAATTAGGCATTGAATATTGTTTGTTTTGTGGAGCATTGGCTAATTATAATTCGGACATAGATAAACTGGAATGGACCCTTCCAGAATATTTGCAAAAACAAAACTATAACTAAACGATACGTGGGGAATACCCCCATTAAAACAAAAAGCCCCGACTTATTAAGTCGGGGCTTTTTGTTTTTCACTCTCTGCTAAATATTGAATCCCACCGACATTTCAAACTAAGGGATAAAAATTAAAAATAACTTAAAAAACAGCATGGAGATAACGGCAGTAAATGGAATGGTCGTTACCCAGGAAATAAATATCATCTTAATAATCCCAAGGTTTAAAGTGGGCAAACCTCTGGCTAGTCCC
>CAYYIR010000022.1:0-15380 GCA_964471995.1 uncultured Nitrospina sp.
TATTTGAGCATGCTCGTGATCCAAACCCGGATATGGAAAAGTATTTTAAAAGACGGGTATTAAAAAAGATAGAGCTGAAAAACTCACATTCAGGAATTATTTCTAAATTGCCCGAAGACAAGCTATATTTTCTCTGCTTGGTGGGTACATTAATGGCCTCCATTGCCCATGTGGATAATCACTTGGATCCGGCAGAGAAAAAAGCTTTAAAAACCTGTCTTTCAGAGCAATTTTCTCTTAAGGGGAAGGAATTGGTCCTGCTTTTTGAAGTGGTTGAGGAACAGGGGCGAAAAGACTTTGATTTTCATGAGGTGACTTCTGAAATTAATCGGTTGACTTCGTATAATGATCGGCTGCATTTCATGGAATGTCTTTTTGCAGTGGCGGCTGCAGATGGTGAAATTTCACATGACGAAGCAGAGGAAATCAGAAAAATTACGAAAGCTATGCGAATTTCTCATGATATTTTTATTAAGGCAAAGGTGCGTACAAGAAAAGCCAACAAATAAAATAGTCAATACCAACTTTAATTAAAATGCAGCAAGATAAAAAGTTCTTAGGCATTATGTTTGAGTGCTGTAACATCTACCGCCGGATTTATATTAATAAGGACGGCAATGCTTACGAGGGTAGATGTCCAAAATGTTTTAGTGAAGTAAAAATTATCATCGGCCCCGGTGGTTCAGAAAAAAGAATATTCCGTGCGCGTTAAGCTACAGATTGTTTTGCTAAGAATAATTTTCCGCGCAGAATTTAACCTATGAAAATTGTATTGCAAAGAGTGACAAGAGCTTCTGTTTCTGTTGAGGGCAAGGTTATTGCTTCAATCAATAAAGGACTACTTATTCTCTTTGGTGCGGAAAAAGTTGATAGCAATGACAAAATTGATTTTCTTGCAAAAAAAACATTAAATTTGAGATTGTTTCCTGATGAAAATGGAAAGATGAATCTGTCGTGTCTAGATATTTGTGGCGAGGTTTTGATAGTGTCTCAATTTACTTTGGCAGCAGATTGTAAAAAAGGTCGGCGACCTGGATTTGATAATGCTGCATCAACGGCTGAGGCCCATCTTCTATATCAAAGTTTTGTTGATAAAATTTCAATGTCTGGGCTTACAGTTGCTAAAGGTGAATTTGGAGCAGATATGCAGGTGGAATTGATCAATGATGGTCCAGTTACTTTTATTTTGGACCGTTAGCCATCAAGATTCATTCTTATTTCTCACCAGATGTGCGGATTCTTTTGGGTTTTTTATTCATGTCGTAGTTTTTTAAGGTATCTGGCAATTGTAGCTTGGTAAAGTTTTTCCGTCCTAACTGATATTTTTGGAATAATGATTCCAATTTTGTTCCCATTTTCTTATATAAACCCATTTTCTTTGCCTTATGGTAAATAATTTCTGCAATTAGAGTATTTGAAATTGCATCATTACCTTGGTTGAGATTGTCATAAACAATTCCTAATCTGTAATAAGCATCCCCAAACTCTGGATCTAGTTTTACAGATTGCTCTAGTGATTCTATTGCATTTTCAAAATTTTCAAGGTCTGATTGAATTCTACCAGCGGCATAATGGTTTTCGCTATTAAAGGGTTTAATTTTTATAGATTTTAAAATTTTATCCAGCGCTTTTTCTTTTTTTCCTAACTTTTCGTAAGCCCATCCCAAATTAATTAATGTTTTTTCATCCCTTGAATCTATTTTGTAAGCTTTTTCCCAGGATGCCACTGCTTTTGCTATTTCATTATTTTTTGCATGGAGGACACCTATGTTGTAATGAGCCATAACATTGCTATTATCCTGCTTTATAGCTTTTTGATAAGAAGCCATTGCTTTTTGCTTTTCACCCATTCTTTCATAAACGACACCCCTATTTATATGCACCTCGGTCATTAAGGGATGAAGTTTGAGGGCTTTTTCCCAATAATCTAAAGCTTCCTTATTCCGGCCAATTTCCGCATTGGCAGCTCCCATACTATTAAAAACCACATGCATGTTGCTGTTACGGAACTTTGCAATTTTTAGAAGTTGTAGCGATTTTTTTATTTTTCCCGTTGCAATGGAAATAGAAGCAAGGTCGGTTGCAATATCTTTCTGACTAGAATTTAGTTTAAAAGATTTTTGGAGAGCTTTTTCTGCGTCAAAATATTTTTTTAAATAAAATAGGGCGATGCCTTTTTCACGGTAGGCCTCACCGTAATCTTTTTTTAGGCGAATTGCTTTCACCAATTCGTTGTATGCAGAACCATATTGTTTGTTTTCAATATATGCTCTTCCCAATTCGTAATATAGAGTCGGATTATCAGGTTCGTCTTGAATGTTGATAGCGAGTTCCTTGATTTTATTTTCAAGGGGGTCGCTTGGTGGGCCACAAGCTGCAAGTATGAAACAGAAAATGGTAACTAGAATTAAAGGCATCCCCGCCCCTGGAGGTTAAATAATTATTGTTCAGTATATAACGGGATAAAAGAAGGGGAAGTTTAATCTTGAATGGCCTTCTGCTTTAAAATATGAACTTTAGAAGGGAATAGCTCCGCGTGCCAGCTCCATGAGAAAAGAGGGAAAGAGGCCAATAGCTAAAACTGCAATGGAACTCACGGTTACCAAAGCCCGCATGCCTTTATGCATAGCAGGTTGTGGGGCGGATTCATCTTCATGAAAGTACATCATGACAATGACCCGCAGATAAAAATAAACGGAAACAATGCTTGCAACTACTGCTAAAACAGTGATCAGTATATAGCCTTTTTTTATAGCGGCATAAAACAAAAATAATTTGCCGAAAAAACCAGCCGTTGGCGGAAACCCGGCTAAAGAGACCATAAACAGGCTCATGGCCGCTGCTATAAAGGGACTGCGTTTTGCAAGCCCCTTAAACCGGTTTATGGAATTGCCTTCCTGCCCCTCTCCTTCCATCATAAATACAACTGCAAACGCACCAATATTCATAAATAAATAAACAGCAAGATAAAACAAGATGCTCGCCATACCTTCTTGTGTGTTGGTAACAATTCCTATCAAGAGATAGCCAGCATGTGCCACACCCGAATAAGCTAGCATTCGTTTTAGGTCGTCTTGAAAAATAGCCGCTGTATTACCCACCAGCATGGTCAACACGGATGCTCCAAACAGTATTGGCATCCAGATTGTGTCCAGATCCGGAAAGGAGGTAAAGAAAATTCGTACGATCACTGCAAAGACCGCTGCTTTGGTTGCCACAGCCATGAATCCGGTGATCGGTGTAGGCGCCCCCTGATAGACATCCGGAGTCCAAGAATGAAACGGTACCAATGAAACTTTGAAAGCGAAACCACAGAACATCAAACCCATTCCAATATAAACCAGCGTATTTTTTGTATAGGGATTTTCCTGAGTCAATTGGCCAATGAGCCGCAACTCGGTAGTTCCGCTACCAGCATAAACCAAGGCCATTCCATAAACGAGAATGGCTGATGCGAATGCTCCGGTTAGCATATATTTTACTGAAGACTCTTGGGAAGATAAGGTTGCCCAACTTAATTCCGGTGCACTTCCTGGGCCCTCTTTGCCGGTGCCGTGTTTAGCAGAAAAACCACAAAGGATATAAAGGGAAATAGAGAATAACTCTAAAGATAAAAATACAGTGATTAAATTCCCGGATTTGGCAAGAAACATCATGCCTGCAACCGACATCAGCAGAAGGGTAAAATATTCCGCTTTATTTTCATGATCACTTTGCGGGTATCGAACTGATCCAAATATTGGAAACAATGTCATTGCTAGGATAATCATATTAAATATCAGGGAAAAGCGGTCATGTATAAGGGATTTGCTGAACATTTCCGGGTTGTTGCCATTTGCCGATGTTGGGGCGTCGCCCCACAGAATAAGAGTCAGAAAAAAAGCTATTCCAACTCCGGCGACAGTGACCATGGACAAGAAAGAATTACGGTTGAACTCTTTTTTAAGCCCTGCCAAAAGAAGGAAAAAGGCAGTGCCAAGGATTATAATCTCGGGCCCGATGGCCGCCCAGTTCATGTCGTCAAAATTTATCGAGAATTCCATACCAAAGTTCTGCAAAATCAGTTTTTGAGCGCATATCACCCACCATAATTTATGGGCTGTTGTATAGCATTTCCTGTTTTTTTGCAACCCCTCACTGTTTATAGAATACGCGGTAAGGATTTTTCTTGTTAAGCTTGGAAATTCGAGGCAAGATAGAAACCTCATTTTAACAATCTGTTGTTTTGGAGGCTCATGTGGATACCAGTGAGACGCGAGCGCATTTGAACTATTTGTTAACGCTTGGGCTGCGCCGGGAAGAGGCGTTTGGTCCTATGGCACTTAATTTTATTAAGGAAGATGATTTTGAAAATGGAGGGCTTTTGCCTGAAGAACAATTTAGCCTCATCATGGCAATGGTTCAGGCTCTGGCTGAGGAGCCTAAACGTTATAACATAAAGCTGGATATGTTAAAACGAGCTGCAGGGCTTTTAGATAAAACCTCTTTTAATGATCCTCAGTTGGTCCGCCAAATTGATCAGGACATAAAGAAAACAGAAGCAGAATTGGGAATCTATAATGAAGCCATGCGTCCAACCAAAAATTTCATACAGGAAAAGCAAAAACTGGTTGTGCAATGTGATGCACCAGAATATTTTCTCGATATTGCTCAAAAGCGTGCTACCTCTTACTATCAGAATAAATTTGGGTTGAGTAAAGAATCCAAAACTGCCCAGCATTTTGGCGGCGGTGCAAGAAAGTTTGACCCAGACAATAAAGATGTGCAAAAGGAGTTTCCTGGGGCTTGCGCACCCTTTATGAATTCTCGTACTAACGCCTTTCACCTGATGATGCCATTCGATTTAAAAATCAGTAAAACACCTGATGATCCACTTGATGCAGGTATGCGTGCCTATTATTCAAAAATGGGTTATTCTTTTCCGCTTGGATTCGAGATGGGGAAGATTTGCAGTTATCAGGATGGAGAAATATTGGATATTGATTTAGATGACCCTAACCTTTTGTTCTTATCTGTCTCAAGGATAAAAGAAAAAGAATTTCGTGCTTCAGATTATCCGGGAACACCTGAGGTCCCATTCGAATATGCCTATCCGCGTGCCGTATTAGAGCGCACTGGAACTCTTGGGCCTTATGTGCAACTGGTTTCTAATTTTAAGGTTTGGTTTGATGCCTCTCAGGTTTCCATTTTGATTCAAGGGGCTCCCGACTTGTATGAATATGGATTGCAAGGGGGAGCAGGCATGATGGTCCGCAGCCATGCCTCAGACAAGGTGCCTGCCTATGCTGAGAATACATCACAACCTTGGCAGGAAGGGTTGAGTTTTAACTTTGTAAATATCCATCTGACTTTGGGACCAAATACGGAGTCTGCATTGGTTCCTTATAATACTCCCCTTTTTACCGTTTACCCTGTTTACCCCACACAAAATTTTAAATGGACAAGTATTTCTGATCTTTAAAAGCTAAACGTAGAATTTATTCTGAAATTCCAATGCATGCGTCCAATTGGGTCGGATTTAATGTGGTTAACGATTACTGCTAGTAAAGATCTGTAAATTATTAGTGGCTGGTTTGTGTTTTTTGGCGTTCCAAAGCTCTTAGCCTTCGAACTTCTTTTTTATTCATTTTAGATTTTACTTTTTTTTCTGAGACCGGCTCTCCTTCCCAGCCGACTTTCTCGAGGAAGTCTTGATAGCCTCCATGAAAATATTCTGCACGATCTCTATGAAAAATAATTAAGTTTTTTGCCAGGGTTTTAAGGATGAGTTCAGAGTGGGTAACGATGACCAAGGCACCAGCATAATTATTCAGCTCTTCTATTAGGCTTTCAATCGATTCCACATCCAGATGATGCGAAGGTTCATCCAGAAGCAAAAGGTTTGTGGGATGGGAAATAATTTTCCCGAGTAGTACTCGGCTTCTTTCACCTCCTGATAAAACACTTACTTTTTTCTTTGCCATATCACCCTCAAACATCATGGCACCACAAATACTGTGAGCTGCTTGAAGAGATAGACTAGGGTTGGACCGCAGTATTTCATGTAGAACCTGATTATGGGATTCGAGTCGATCAATATTGGTTTGGCCAAAATGGCCGATACTGGCAGAAGGGTGAGGGATAATTTCTCCAGCCGTAGCAGTTAATTCTCCAGCTAGGCAGTTTAATAAAGTTGACTTGCCCTTACCATTAGCTCCTATAATTCCTATACGGTCATTTTTACCAATTGAAAATGAAATATCTGAAAAAATATTGTCTTCTGTTTTTTTACTATAGAAGAAAGAAAGATTTTTAATATTCATGATGGTTTTTCCGGGGCAGGCTAAATGATTGAATCGGAAACCTAAATTTTTTTCCGTACTTAGTTTTTCCATTGTCCCCATTTTTTCCATCATCTTGAGTCGTGATTGAGCCATGTTTGCTTTAGAAGCTTTGGCCCTAAACCGGTCTACTAGGTTTTGCATTTCCTTTCGCTTATTTTCGAGATTGACCCGGGTTTGTTCGTAGGTTTCTTCTTCCTGAATAATCATTTCGTAAAATTTTATGGTGCCACCCTTGACCTTTTTTGTTTTTTTTCGGTGCAGACCCAATGTATGGGTAGTGACTTTATCCATAAAATCTCGATCATGTGTGATGAGAATCATTTCACCCGGCCATTTGTTAAGATATTCTTTAAGCCAGCGAAGAGATAGGATATCGAGATAATTCGTTGGTTCATCTAATAAAAGCATATTGGGATCAGCAAGTAGAGCTTTGCAAAGGTTCATACGAATTTGGAAGCCACCACTGAAGGTAGTGGGATCTTTATGGAAATCCTGTTCTGAAAAACCTAGGCCGGAAAGAATTATCTCTGCCTTATAATGGTCCCATTGTTTTTCCACTGGCAAAGCTTCAATACATTCCCTGAGAACGGTGGGTTGTGTGAAGTGAATATATTGCTCCAGAGTTCCTATCCTATAACCTTTGGGAGTGGAAAGGGTTCCCGCATCATATTTTTCCTTTCCCAGAATCATTTTAAATAATGTTGATTTCCCTGTTCCATTTTTTCCTACCAAACCAATTCGTTCGCCTTGGTTGATGAGAAAGGAAACTCCATCAAATAAAACTTGAGGCCCAAAAGATTTTTCAAGATTACTAGCTATGATCATGATTGTTCAGGAATAATAAGAATGCGTAATATTAAATAAAAGAAAAAAGAGAACGAGGCCTGATTTTGGAGGGTACCCGCACTATCATTAATACTTGGTTCGTCAGTATAACAGAAATAAACATTAGGCCTAGCCGTAAATCCCCTTTTAAGGATTGTAAGGGCTGGCTATGAAAACTTTTCGGCAATCACATAATATTTTTTATATTTAAGTAGACCAATCTATTAATGGTTTTCTTCAATACATGCCACTAAATCTTTACCAATGTTTTGCACAATTTGATTTTTTAAACCCTCATTCAATTCATTGATACCGTTTTCATCGCAATTTGCAATTTTCCATTCGTAACCTTCGAAAGGATTCTCGCAGAGTGCTTTTACTTCGTTGATTGCATCTTCCCGTGTGTCAGATTTCAAAGGTGCTTCCAAATTGGTGTTTACCGGTATATGGCTGACATTCAAATCATAATGCGCTGTGAATCCATCCCAGAAAATATTTTCATCGGTTTCTTCCTGATTAATGCGTTCTACAATGCTGTCTATTAGTTTGCTGTCAAAATTATTGATACCCCCCTCTTCGCATCCTTCTATTTTCCATTCATAATCCTTAAAAATATCTTTTGTTTCTACCATTCGCTCTACTTCTTTATTGGCTTCTTCTTTGGTAGTACGAGATTTTAATCGAACCTCAAGATTGGTATAAACATACACACTGCGAACTTTTAACTTGAAATTTGCCATGTTTTAATCCTCTATGCCTTTCAAAAGGTCTTGAATCTAAATTTTGGTACAGGAAAGGTTAAATTGTTTTGTTTGTATTTGCTGTTTTCTATAGTTAGAGGTGAAAAAAAACAAAAGGATTTAACCTTGCTATTGATTTTTAATTAAGGTTAACTACTATTATAAATAAAAAATTTTAAGATGTGATCAAAGGTTAATTAGCGTGAAGGTATCATGACAGAAAGACACAAAAAAGCCCGATTGTTAGAATTCCTAAAAAACAATAAAGATAGTTTGGATAAGTTTAAACAAGGTAAGGAAGAAAAGTATACGCGCGAACCTTGGATGTTAAGCTCTAATCCCGCTGCTGAGAACACAATGGAAATTGAGGTTGAAGAAGACCAGAGTGGGAATTAAATAGACTTTGTTGGAGGTTATTCTTTGATTTCTATTCGTATCGCTTTTGTTGGTTCCAATAGGTTTGCTTTCATGCCATTAGAAATCAAATGAAAGTAGAAATTTATTGTTGGTGGTTTATTAAGGTTTCTTTAAAGACTTCTAATAACCGTTGAAATTCTTCCTGCTTTATATCCCCCATATTGGCGATGCGAAAAATACGGTCACTTAAATTTCCCTGTCCGGCATAAATGACAAACCCTCTTGACCTCAATTCTCTATGTAGATTTTCATAGCTCACTCCCTTGGGCAATTTAAGACCAGTTAGACAGTTACTTCTTAATTCCTTAGGGATTATAAATTCTAAATTGAGTTTTTGGAATCCGTCACGCAAAAATTTTGCAGCCTTTGAGTATCTTTGAATTCTTCCACTTACTGTTTCTTCCATCAGTTCGTCTAGCGCAGCATCAAGTGCGTAATGGGCGGGAATTGCAGGAGTAAATAGTAGCCCCCCTGCTTCCTGTGTTTTATGGTATTCGGTGAGATTAAAATAAAGATTACGTGCAGGTATTTTGAGAAGTCGGGCTAGGTCTCTTTTGTGGAATAAAACAAACGAAACACCCGGTACTCCCTGTAAACACTTATTAGCCGTGCCTACAGCCAAGTCGATGAAGTTGAAGTCTATTTCATCACCTGCGATACTGCTAATGCAGTCGACTAGAAAAATTTTTTCATACTTTTTTGCTAATTCCCCTATAGATTGTAACGGATTTAGAAGTCCTGTTGTGGTTTCGTGATGAACCAGGGAAACAACTTCAATCTCACTATGTTTTTTTAACTTATTTTCAATATCCTCCAAGTTTGGAGGAACTCCCCAATCTAGCTTGATAGTGTGGCAATCAAATTTATAAACATCGCAGAGTTTGGTGATTCGTTCACCATAAACACCATTTTCAATCACTAACATGGACCGCCCTGGCGTCAAGGAAGACGAAACCGCCATTTCGAGTGCAGCAGTTCCTGATCCAGAAACCAGTACCGATGTAAAAGATTCTTCTATATTAAAAGCCTGAAGGAGCTTAGCGCGAATGGACGCCATTAAATCAGAGAACTCTTTTTCTCTATGGCAAAGATCTGGCAAGGTCATAGCCTGTCGTACTTTTTCTGTGATATTAACAGGGCCAGGGTTCAGCAGAACAGTTCGAGGCATAAATTTAAGCGTTTAAAGGTTTGAAAAATGAATTTAGTTTACATTATGTAACCACTTGGTTGTACCCGAAAAACACATTTTGATCCATTGCTATCCATGCCCCTACTGTTTTAAACTCAGAGGTATGCGAAAACAACTTTTCTTAATTATAATACTGTCCATTTTTTTGTTTGGGTCTGTGAATGTTGCAGGTGCGGGTTATTCTAGCCTGACTATTCCCCGTATTCTTTATAATGGGGGGAATGATGATCCTCGTCCTGAGGCATTAAGGAGTTTGTTGGCTCAAATTGCACGGCGAACTTCGATAGAGGTCAATAGAGAACCTACGTCATTAAAAATTTCCGATCGAAACCTATTTAAATACCCCTTCATTTATTTAGGCGGAGATAAAGCTTTCGAGCCTTTTGAAGAAAGTGATTTGAAAATTCTTCGGGAATATTTAAGTTATGGTGGGTTTCTTTTTATTGATGATAACTCCACTGTAGCCAATTCTGAATTCGACCGCTCGGTTAGGAGAATGGTCGAAAGAATGTTTCCGCAGATGCCTTTAAGAAATATTCCACGTGATCACTCTGTATTTCGTTCTTTTTATTTGCTTAATACAGTTTCAGGCCGGTCGATCATTAAGTCTTCTATGGAAGGGATTTCCTTAAAAGGACGGACTGTGCTCATGTATTCCGTCAACGATCAGGCGGGAGCTTGGTCCAGAAATAAACTGGGGGATTGGAATTACGATGTAATAGCTGGTGGATATCGCCAGAGACAACTTTCGATAAGACTTGGTATTAATATCATTCTGTATGCCCTAACTCTGGATTATAAGAAAGATATGGTTCATCTGCCTATTATTCTGGAGCGTTTACGTAGGTATCAATCACAATGATCGAGTTCGTAAAAATATTTGGGTTCGATCCGAAGGAATATGATCAATGGCAAATCAATTGGATGCAGGAAGACCCATGGTTGGTTGCTATTTATCTTGGTCTTATGGTCCCTCTGGCTCTATGGTTTTTCTGGGCAAGTTTAGGAAGGATAGGTTCTACCCCTAAAAAATTTTTTCTTTTCTCCCTTCGTGTTTTTGCATTCGTATTTCTCTTGATGATTTTGTTGCGACCAGAATTGGAGTTTAAAAAGAGTCATGCCTTGAAAAACCATATTGCTGTTTTGATCGATGATAGTAAAAGCCTTTCCATAAAAACATTTCCGAAGGAAATTCCCAGGATTGAACTTGTTAAAAAGACATTGGAGTTCAATAAAGAATATTTAAAGCAATTAAAAAATGATTTTCATATAGACACATATTTTGTTTCCGATGGAATTAGGAAAACAAATTCTTCTCTTAAAAATTATCAGGCTCATCGTTCATACACAGATTTTAATCGTGTGCTAGAAGAATTGAATAGAGGTTATGAAAGTAAATCGCTTCAAGGGGTTTTACTGTTTTCTGATGGGGCGGATCTTACTCAAGAACAGGGGGAAATATCGGCAGGACTATTGAAGCAACTTTCTAGGCTACGTGGACCGGTTCATACCTTTCAGGCAGGCAGTAATGACCAGTTTAAAGACCTGGCTTTGGAATCTGTTTCTACTCCTGATTTTGGTTTTGTTCAGCAGACGGTACGTTTGTCGATGACGGTATATTCATCTGCCCTTGGCAATCGAAATGTGACCTTGGTGTTGAAAGAAGGAGATCGTATTCTGGTCTCAAAAATTATTGAAATCCGTGAAAATAAAAAACGTTATAAAGTGGATTTACAGTTTACTCCTAGAAAAACAGGTAAACGTATTTATACTTTAAATTTGCCCCGCTTTTCAGAGGAGTCCATTCTTACTAATAATCAGAAGGAATTTGAAATTGATGTGGTACGCGATAGAATACGTATACTGCATTTGAACGGTCGCCCTTCATGGGATTCTAGATATCTGCGAGAAGTATTAGCGAATAATCCTAGGGTTGATCTTCTTTCCTTTTTTATTTTGCGTAGCCTCGGTGATGATGTTGAAGCTCCAGTTTCAGAACTTAGTCTGATACCTTTTCCGTCTAATCTTTTGTTCGATGATTATTTAAGTTCCTTCGATCTGATCATTTTTCAGAATTTCAAATACGAACCATTTATAGATAAGAAATATCTAACAAATATCCGTAATTATGTAAAAAATGGAGGTTCGTTTTTAATGATTGGTGGGGAACTTTCTTTTCAGGGTGGAAGCTATTCACGAACTCCGATAGAAGAAATATTACCTGTAAGCTTTAAAGACACAGACACTCGTTTTATTGATAAAGAATATCTTCCGAAAATCAATAACGACTTTTCCAATCATCCAATTTTACGATTGGAAAAGGATTTGCAGTTGAATCAGGAAGTTTGGGATACCCTTCCTCCCTTACAGGGTGCAAACCTGGGTTTAGTTGCAAGTAAAAACGCACATGTTCTTACCAGATTTAAAAATGAAAAGGGGAATTATTTCCCCGTCTTGGTTGTCGGTGGTTTCGGAAAAGGAAGGACCGCATTAATTGCCACTGATTCTATTTGGAATTGGAGTTTTAGGAATGCAGGTGCGGGGGGGAGATACTATCAGCGTTTCTGGAATAATATCATTGATTGGATGATTGCTGAGCCTCAGACACGGCGTTTGCAATTGGAATCTGATAAGGATCGTTACCGAGAGGAAGAACCAGTCTTGATAAAATTTAAACTGCTTAAAAAGAATTTTCAGCCCGCTACAAATATCTCGGGTAAATTGACTATCTCTTCCCGTTTTGATGAAATTACAAAAAAAGATTTAAAGACCGATGAACAGGGAGAACAGGTTTTTTCTTTTTTTCCGAAACGGGCTGGATTTTTTACGGCAAGTATAGAAATTGACAACTTAAAAGAAGAAATTATGTTTAGTGTTTTAAAGGACAATGCGGAATTCGAAAAACCTTTGGTAAATGAATTTTTGCTTAAAAAAATCGCAGAAGTTTCAGGTGGCCAATACCTGGTGTTGGATGGTGCAAATGACTTAAGTTCGCTTAGGTTTGAAAACCCTGCAATAAAAGTTAAAAGCCAAAGCCGATCTTTTTCTCTTTGGGATAACTGGTGGGCTTATGCTGCTGTGGTTGGGTTTCTATTTTTAGATTGGTGGTTGAGGCGAAAGGCTGGATTGAGCTAGTAGAGAAATTGCTGGTCGTTTGTTCAGAGAACCTTTACAAGATATTAATCAAAATGTCATTGTTAATCAGTGGGTTATCTAGTAAAATAGCACTGTGCTGAGGAAATTTCATTTCACTCCTTGATAAAATCCTTTCCTAAAGAAGATTACAAAAAATAATGGCTAAAAAAGTTGGGAAAAACGGTTTGAATATACGCGAATGGGTTCGTGAACGGATTCTTTTCCTTGCCGTGGGAATATTTGTGGTTGGTGGCACGGGTTATATTGCGGCAGGAAAAGTGCTAGATAGTCAAAATATTTGGCTGCATCCCGTCCGCGAATTTGCACTTTTGATTTCTTTAATAGGTGTCATTTCGCTTGGTTACGAAATTTTCTTAAGAGAATTGACTTTTAACGAGTACAAGGAAGCCTTGCAAGAAATTGTCAATCCCGATGCAGTTCGTTTGGGAATACAAGGGATTTACAAAAACCGTTCCGAGTTGGCTCAAACGACTCCATTTGAAATATTGTTTAAAATTGTGCAGGATGAAATTTTCATTGGTGGTTCTTCTCTTTTATCCATTTCTACGGCCAGCCGCGAATTGATAAAAGAAAAAGTTTTAAGCGGAATCAAAGTCCGATTGCTAGTCATGGACCCCAGTTCTCCCGTTGTTGATTTGATTACCAAGCAGGGCGGGGGGCGTCACACGTTTCTAAATGAAATAAAGACATCGCTTCTTTTACTGCAAAAACTTAATCATGAGATTGCCGATGCCAATACACCTTCGAAAGGTGAGTTGATTGTTCATAGTTATGACATCATTCCATCCCACTCGTTTATTTCCATTGATGCGCAAAGTTCTTCAGGCCTGATCATTGCTGATATTGGGCCTTATCTGGGACGTAGTACACCACGACCGAGCATGCAGGTAGTCAATAAAAAGAATGGCATGTTTGGTTATTGGAAAGATATGAATGAAATCATGTGGGAGAGCAGTAAACCTGTAAAAATGGAAGTGGTAAATCCATCCGCAATAGATACTAAGACATTAGTTTTTGGAAGTGGAACTGATACTGAGTATTACGACCCTGAAACTGATTGCTGGGAAAAAGCATCGATTTGTCAAATGGGAAGTAAATGGCGTGGAATCAAGGGAGGTCAATGGGTATGGGTTCGTGGAACCGTTACTAAAGAAGAGGCTATTACTGGTAGCAAGAAGAAACTGCGTTTAAATTTTAACATTCCTTGCGAAAACGCTGGGTCTATTCGCAGGGCAGAAATGTTATTAAGGTCAGACAATACTTGCCATATTTCTGTGAACGATGTGCGCTTGTCTCAGGAATATGGTGGTGCCGGATACCCCGACCCTTTCCTCATTGATATTGATCAATATGTGCACACAGGGGACAATACTATACTTTTTGAATTAGTTAGCTATGCCCAGCCGGATGCAAAAGCTCCTGAAGACAACCCTACTGGAATTATCTACCGCCTGCACGTCGAATATTTGTAGCCCCTTTATCACCTATCCATAAAGTATATCTCATAAAAGTTTTGCCCAACTTCACCCTGTGAAAAATTCGTATTTTTTAATGTGCTAGTCAACCTTTTATCCCTTTTGATTTAAAGAATAGTAAGTTATATCTCAACACACCTTTAACCTATTAATTGTAATGGTTTACAGGTTTTTCGGTGCGCAGTTTTTCTACTCCATATCACCAGAAATCAATTATTGACAGGGTAAGGCAGGCTGTTATAATCCCGACTCCTGAGGTATTCTCATTTTGGGCTCAGGTTTGGGCTAACATATTATGGTTACAAGGCTAAAGGGTTTTTTAGCTAATGAGTCCATACTTTTGTGTGCTGACTCTGCTTGACTACAATGTTTTAGCTTTTCATTTCTTCTGTCAGGTTTGACGGGGCTTTTAAATGGCTGAATATTTTTATATTTCCTTGTTTGCAGTCGTTGCCATAGTGGTCATTGGTGCCCTATTGGCATTATCTACACTGCTTGGTCCTCGCAATTTGACTCCCCAAAAATTATTACCTTACGAGTGTGGTATTGTTCCTACAGAAGAAGCTAAGGGAAGGTACCCAGTGCGTTTTGCAACCATCGCCATGCTTTTCATCATTTTTGATGTGGAAGTGGTGTTCATGTACCCATGGGCGGTTGCTTTAGGAGAACTCAAGCTTTTTGGTTTGATCGAAATGCTTATTTTTATAATCATTCTGGGAATCGCATACGTCTATATTTGGGGACGAGGAGGATTGGAATGGGATTGATTGATCAAGCGGTTGATGCATTTGAGAACGAAGTAAATAATTTAAAGTTGAATATTAAGGATACTGTTGAGGCGCTGGACCATGAGTACGCCGGATCCTTATATGATACTGTTTTAACCACCAAGCTGGGAAAAGTCGTTGGATGGGCACAAAAAAATGCTTTATGGCCTGCCACTTTTGGTCTTGCGTGTTGTGCCATAGAAATGATGGCAATGGCAAATTCTCGTTGGGATGCCGCACGTTTTGGCGCAGAAGTTTTTCGAGCTTCCCCACGTCAGGCTGATTTAATGATTGTGTCGGGACGTGTTTCACAAAAGATGGCTCCCATCCTCAAGCAGCTTTATGACCAGATGCCCGAACCAAAGTGGGTGATCTCGATGGGAGCCTGTGCTTCCTGTGGCGGTATTTTTAATAATTATTCGATTGTGCAGGGTGTGGATCGTGTGGTGCCGGTAGATGTTTATGTTCCAGGATGTCCACCCGGTCCC